>JAKBCX010000102.1 GCA_021807465.1 Pseudomonadota bacterium
ATCTTCTTGCCGCTGGAGGCCGTGTAGTCCTTGGGCTTGGCCACCCAGGCCACCTTGGGCGTGTGCTGCCGCCCGGCGGCTTCCTCGGGCTTGGCGATCAGCCCCATCTTCACCGCGCCGTAAGCACGGATGGTTTCCAGCTTCTTCAGTGCCGCCGCATCGCCATTTACATTCTCCTGCAGCTCGGTACCGGTGTAACCTAGCGCCTCCGCTTCCAGAAAAATCGTGGGAATGCCGGAATTAATCATGGTTGCCTTGAAGGTGCCGATGCCGGGCACTTCCAGGTCATCCACCAGATTACCGGTGGGGAACAGCGCGCCGCCATCGCCTTCCTCGGCCGGGTCCATGAATTCCACTACAATCTCAGCAGCGGGGAAGGTCACGCCATCCAGCTCGAAATCGCCGGTCTCCTGCACCTCGCCATTGCTCATGGGCACATGGGCGATGATGGTCTTGCCGATATTGGCCTGCCAGATGCGGATAATCGCCACGCCATCCTTCGGCACACGGGCGGCATCGACCAGCCCGTTGCGGATGGCAAACGGCCCCACGGCGGCGGAAAGATTGCCGCAATTACCGCTCCAATCCACAAACGCTGTATCGATGGCAACCTGGCCGAACAGGTAATCCACATCATGATCCGGCTTGGCGCTGCGGCTGATAATCACCGTCTTGCTGGTGCTGGAGGTCGCACCGCCCATGCCGTCAATCTGTTTGGCATAGGGGTCGGGACTGCCGATCACGCGCATCAGCAACGTATCGCGCGCCGGGCCGGGCACGCGCGCGGCTTCGGGCAGATCGGTGAGAGAAAAGAAAACGCCTTTGCTGGTGCCGCCGCGCATATAGGTGGCGGGAACTTTAATCTGGGGAGCGTGAGCCATGACGAAATCCTGTGCGTATATCTTATAAAAAGCGAAGGCGCCATAAGGCGCCTTCACGATGAACCTTACGAGGCCTGAGAAACCGCGCTGGCTTCCAGGAAGTCCTGCGCGAAGCGTTGCAGCACGCCGCCGGCATCATAGATGGAAACCTCCTCCGCCGTATCCAGGCGGCAAGTAACGGGCACTTCCACCTTGGAGCCATCGCGGCGGTGGATGACCAGCGTGAGATCGGCGCGCGGCTTGCGCGTGCCAATCACGTCGTAAGTCTCGGTGCCGTCCAGCCCCAGCGTCAGGCGGTTGGTGCCGGGTTTGAACTCCAGCGGCAGCACGCCCATGCCGATCAGGTTGGTGCGGTGAATGCGCTCGAAGCCTTCAGCCACAATGGCCTCCACACCCGCCAGGCGCACGCCCTTGGCCGCCCAGTCACGCGAGGAGCCTTGGCCGTAATCGGCACCGGCGATGATGATGAGCGGCTGCTTGCGGTTCATGTAGGTCTCAATCGCTTCCCACATGCGCATCACCTTGCCTTCCGGCTCCACGCGGGCCAGCGAGCCTTTCTTCACGCTGCCATCCTCGTTGCGGCACATCTCGTTCAGCAGCGTGGGGTTGGCAAAGGTGGCCCGCTGGGCGGTGAGATGGTCGCCGCGATGCGTTGCGTAGGAGTTATAATCCTCTTCCGGCAGGCCCATCTTATGCAGATACTCACCCGCCGCGCTGTCGCCCAGAATGGCGTTGGAAGGCGAGAGATGGTCGGTGGTGATGTTGTCACCCAGTACCGCCAGCGGGCGCATGCCCTTCAGCGTGCGCTCGCCAGCCAGCGCGCCCTCCCAGTAAGGCGGGCGGCGGATATAGGTGCTTTGCGGGCGCCAGCCGTAAAGCGGGCTTACACTCTTGCGCGCGCCGCGCTTGCCGAACATCGGCTCGTACACGTTGCGGAACTGCTCCGGCTTCACCGAGCTTCCCACCACCGCGTCAATTTCCTCATCCGCCGGCCAGAGATCCTTCAGGCGGATTTCCTTGCCATTGGCATCCACGCCCAGCACGTCGCGCTCGATATCGAAACGGATAGTGCCGGCGATGGCATAAGCCACCACCAGCGGGGGCGAGGCCAGGAAGGCCTGTTTGGCGTAGGGGTGGATACGGCCATCGAAGTTACGATTGCCGGAGAGCACGGCGGTTGCGTACAAATCGCGGTCGATGATCTCCTGCTGGATCTTCGGGTCCAGCGCGCCGGACATGCCGTTGCAGGTGGTGCAGGCAAAAGCCACAATGCCGAAGCCGAGTTTTTCCAGCTCGGCGGTCAGCCCCGCCTCGTCCAGATACAGCGCCACGGCCTTGGAGCCAGGTGCCAGCGAAGATTTAACCCAGGGCTTGCGCAACAGCCCGGCGCGGTTGGCGTTGCGCGCCAGCAGCCCGGCGGCAATAACGTTACGCGGATTGGAGGTATTGGTGCAGCTGGTAATGGCGGCGATAATCACCGCGCCATCCGGCATCTGGCCCGGCGTCTCGGTCCAGGGCGCTGCAACGCCGCTGCTGGCAAGCTCGGAAACTGGCAGGCGGCGATGCGGGTTGGAAGGGCCAGCCAGCGTGCGCACCACGCTGGAAAGGTCGAATGTCAGCACGCGCTCGTATTCCACCTTGCTCAGGCTGTCAGACCACAGCCCGGCGGTGCGGGCGTAATTCTCCACCAGTTTCACCTGCGCGTCCTCACGCCCGGTCAGGCGCAGATATTCAATGGTCTGCTGGTCGATGGAGAACATCGCCGCCGTGGCGCCATATTCCGGCGCCATGTTAGAGATGGTGGCGCGGTCGCCCAGCGTGAGGCTGGACGCGCCCTCGCCATAAAACTCCAGGTAAGCGCCAACAACTTTCTGCTTGCGCAGGAATTCGGTCAGGCTCAGCACGATGTCGGTGGCGGTAATGCCGGGCTGGCGGTGGCCGGTCAGTTCCACGCCGATAATATCCGGCAGCCGCATCCACGAGGCGCGGCCGAGCATCACGTTCTCGGCCTCCAGCCCGCCCACGCCAATGGCGATAACGCCCAGCGCATCCACATGCGGGGTATGGCTGTCCGTGCCCACCAGCGTGTCGGGGAAGGCCACGCCATCCTTGGTGAAGATCACGGGCGACATGCGCTCCAGATTGATCTGGTGCATGATGCCGTTACCGGCGGGCACCACATCCATATTGTCGAACGCGTCCTTGGTCCAGTCGATGAAGTGGAACCGGTCCTCGTTGCGGCGGTCTTCGATGGCGCGGTTCAGCGCGAACGCATCCTTCTCGAACCCGGCATGTTCCACGGCCAGCGAGTGATCGACGATAAGCTGCACGGGCACCACCGGATTCACTTTAGCCGGGTCGCCGCCTTTATCGGCAATAGCGTCGCGCAGACCAGCAAGGTCCACCAGCGCGGTCTGGCCCAGAATATCGTGGCACACCACGCGGGCCGGATACCAGGGGAAGTCGATGTCGCGCTTACGCTCGATGAGCTGCTTCAGCGCATCGGTGAGCAAAGCAGGCTCGCAACGGCGTACCAGGTTTTCCGCCAGCACGCGCGAGGTATAGGGCAGCGTGTCGTAAGCGCCGGGCTTGATCGCCTCCACGGCCTCGCTTGCGTCGAAATAATCCAGGCCGGAGCCGGGAAGCTGCTTGCGGTATTTTGTATTCATGTGCGGTTTTCCTGTGGAATTTGCCGTTCAATGTTAAGGCGGGAGGTCCGTATGTGCCGGCGCATCAGCATTTCCGCCAGTTCGCCATCGCCCTCGGCAATGGCGTCCAGAATACGGTGATGTTCGGCGAAAGCCTGGGCGGGCCGGTTGGGCAATGCCGAATGCTGGATACGATACATGCGGGCGAGCTGGTACAGCTCATCGCAGAGCAGGCGGATGAGCATCTTATTCCCGCTGCCCTGAACGATACGGTAATGAAAATCGAAATCGCCTTCCTGCAGATAATAGCCACGCCCGGCCTGAAAGGCCTCGTCGCGCTCATGCGCGCGCAGCACGCCGCGCAGCGCCTCCACCTGCTCGGGCGCCATGCGCTGCGCCGCCAGGCGGCAGGCCAGGCCTTCCAGCGATTCACGAATCTCGTAAAGTTCCGCCAGCTCCTGCCGGCTGAGCGAGACAACACGCGCGCCTACATGCGGCACGCGCACCAGCAGCTTCTGCCCTTCCAGCCGGTTCAGCGCCTCGCGCAGCGGGCCGCGGCTAATGCCATAGGCGCGCGCCAGCTCAGGCTCGGAAATCTTGCTGCCAGGCGCGATCTCGCCCTTAACAATGGCCGCTTGGAGCTGCCGCAGCGCCTGGCCGGTGAGGGTCTCACCTTCCATCGCGCTGGGGGCCTGTAATGGCTGGGTCTTTTGCATAATGTTGACAGTATCTGCTTTTGCGCCGGAAAAACCGGCTTTTTTTAGGCTATCATAGAAAAACTGTCAACAATAGTGCCGGGCGGCACTGCTGTTGCGCGGCCAGCCGCCAGATTGACTCATTTCTATTTTTCCATTTTAATGGAATTATGGAAAAAATAGATGCCATAACCGCACTGGCCGCGATCGCGCAGGAAACGCGACTCGATATTTTCCGCCTGCTCGTTCAGGCCGGGCCGGATGGCCTGCCCGCCGGGCAGATCGGCGGGCAGCTCGGCCTGCCCCCGGCAACGCTCTCTTTTCACCTTAACCAGCTCCGCCATGCCGGCCTTGTCAGCTTCCGGCGCGAGAGCCGCTCTCTCATCTACGCCGCCGAATTCGCCGCGATGAACGGGTTGCTCGCTTACCTCACCGAAAATTGCTGCCTCGGGAATGCCGCTGGCTGCACCGTACCCGTCTGTGCGCCCAAAACGCCTAAGGAGGCGGCATGACAAGTCAAACCTACAATGTCCTTTTCCTCTGCACCGGCAACAGCGCCCGCTCTATTCTGGCGGAATCCATCTTATGCAAGGATGGAGCAGGCCGTTTCAATGCCTTCTCCGCCGGTAGCTTCCCCAAGGGCAAGGTCAATCCTTTTGCGTTGAAGGTGCTGGAGAGTTACGGCTACCCCACGGATGGCCTGCGCTCAAAAAGCTGGGACGAATTTTCCGCGCCCGGCGCACCCCGGATGGATTTCGTCTTTACCGTCTGCGACGATGCCGCAGGCGAAATTTGCCCTGTCTGGCCCGGCCATCCGGTAACCGCGCATTGGGGCATCGAAGATCCGTCCAACGCAGCCGGAACGGATTTTGAGAAGGAAAAAGCCTTTGTTTTGGCCTTCAAATATCTCAAAGCCCGCATCGGCCTCTTCCTCAGCCTGCCCTTGTCCGGCATCGAGCGGCTGACGCTGGACGCCCAACTGCGGGAAATTGGCGCGGGCGAAGGCGCCAGTGCCGGGCATCAACCGGCACGCTGAACCGCGCCTCCCTATCACATAACCAGGTGTTTCATGACCATAGCCATCTACCACAACCCCGCCTGCGGCACGTCGCGCAACGTACTCGGCCTCATCCGCAACAGCGGCGAGGAACCGCGGATTATCGAATACCTGAAAACCCCGCCCAGCCGCGCGGAGCTGGCGGAGCTTATCCGCCGCATGGGGATTACGGCGCGTGAACTGCTGCGCCGCAAGGGCACGCCCTACGATGCTCTGGGGCTAGATGACCCCACCCTCACGGAGGACCAGCTTCTCGATGCGATGATGGCGCACCCGGCCCTTATCAACCGGCCCATCGTGGTCACGCCGCTGGGTGTGAGGCTGTGCCGCCCGTCTGAGGCTGTGCTGGACATTCTGCCCGGCCCGCAACGCGGAGCCTTCTTCAAGGAAGATGGCGAGCAAGTGGTGGATGCCGCCGGCAAGCGGGTGACCCCATGAGCGGCGGGGCAGCGGCGCGTCCCGCGCTGGGCGTGTTCGAGCGTTATCTCACCCTATGGGTGGCGCTGTGCATGGCGGGCGGCGTGGCGCTGGGCCAGCTTGTGCCGGGCATTTTCCGCCTGCTGGGCAATGCCACGCTGGCGCAGGTCAACCTGCCCATCGCCGTGTTGGTGTGGCTGATGATCGTGCCGATGCTGCTGAAAATAGACCCCGCCGCGCTGCGCGAGGTGGGCGCGCATTGGCGCGGCATTGCCGCCACGGTGGGCGTTAACTGGCTGGTCAAGCCCTTCTCCATGGCGCTGCTGGCGGCGTTGTTCATTGGCCATCTTTTCCGCCCCTTCCTGCCCGCGGGGCAGATCGACAGCTACATCGCCGGGCTGATCCTGCTGGCCGCCGCGCCTTGCACGGCCATGGTGTTCGTCTGGTCCAACCTTGTTGAGGGCGAGCCGCATTTCACCCTCAGCCAGGTGGCGCTTAACGACGCGATCATGCTCTTCGCCTTCGCGCCCATTGTGGCGCTGCTGCTTGGCCTGTCCTCCATAACTGTGCCCTGGAGTACGCTGGTCCTGTCCGTGCTGCTCTATATTGTTATTCCGGTGGCCGCGGCGCAGCTTTGGCGGCGCG
>JAKBCX010000103.1 GCA_021807465.1 Pseudomonadota bacterium
GGCAACGGGCGCGAATGGGGCGAGTTTGGTTTCCACGAATATCTGGAAATCAAATCGCTGCTCGGCTACGGGGCGTAAGAAAAAAGGGGGGCTAAGCCCCCCTTTTTTACACCCGCCGCAGCACAAACGCCTCAGCCAGACTGGTCTCAATAGCCTCCCCATGGGCTGCGTCACGGGCCTCGATCATGATCTCCAACTGCGCGTCCTGTACAGACGGGCTGGAGAACAGCCGGTGATGTGACACTTCCAGTATATTCCCGCCCAGCCGCCCGATGCGGCTGGCGATTTCCGCGAGCATGCCCGGCCGGTCGGGCATTTCCAGCACCAGGCGCAGCAGGCGGCCATCGCGCAGCAAATTACGCATGAGGGTGTTGGCCAGAATGCGCGGGTCGATATTGGCGCCGCAGATGGAAATACCCACCTTCTTGCCGCGGAAATGCTCGGGGAAGGAGAGCAGGGCGGCGAGACCGGCGGCACCGGCGCCCTCGGCCACCTGCTTGGCGCTTTCCACCAGCGTGGCGATGGCGGATTCCACCGCATGCTCAGACACTACGAGGATTGACACGCCCAGCGCCTTGAGGATTTCCAGAGGGCGCTGGCCAATATCGCGCACGGCGATGCCCTCGGCGATGGTGGGGCCGCCAACCTTGATCGGCTCGCCAGCCAAAGCCTGGGCGAAGGCGGCGTAGTGTTCCACTTCCGCGCCGTACACCTTGCACTCAGGCCGCAAATGGCGGGCCACCACGGCGGACCCGGCGATAAGCCCGCCGCCGCCAGTGGCGACGATGAGCGCGTCCAGGTCTGGCACATCCTCGAACATTTCCAGCGCCATGGTGCCCTGGCCGGCCATAACGGCGGGGTCGTCGTAAGGGTGGATGAAGAACAGGCCTTCTTCCTTTTCCAGCCTGCGGGCCTCGGCGGCGGCCTCGGCCAGCATTTCGCCATGCAGCACCACCTTGGCGCCCCAGCTTGCCGTGCGCGTCACCTTGGTGGCGGGCGTGTGCTGGGGCATGACGATGGTAGCCTTAATGCCAGCGAGCGCGGCATGGCGCGCCACGGCCTGGGCATGGTTGCCGGCCGACATGGCGACAACGCCGCGAGATTTTTCCTCGGGCGAGAGCAGGGCAATGCGGTTGGCCGCCCCGCGCTCCTTAAAGGCGCCGGTGGCCTGGAGATGGTCGTATTTAACGAACACCTCGGCGCCGGTAAGGCGCGAGAGGCCATCCGCACGTATGAAGGGCGAGCGCAGAACGGCACCTTTTATGCGCACCGCCGCTGCTTGCACATCCTCGAAGCTGATCATCGGCTTAAACGTAGCTGATTTTGAGGATTTCGTAAGATTTGTCGCCGCCCGGCGCGGGCACGGCCACTGTATCGCCCACGCGCTTGGAAATAAGCGCCTTGGCGAGGGGGGACGTAATGGAGAGGCGCGAGCGCTTGATGTCCGCCTCGTGCATGCCGACGATCTGATAGGTGACCTCGATATCCGTATCCTCATCCACAAGGTGGATGGTCGCGCCGAATTTCACCGTGTCGCCTGACAGGCTCAGCGGGTCGATAACCTCTGCAGCCGCCGTGATCTCTTCCAGTTCTGCAATGCGGCCTTCGATGAAGGATTGGCGCTCGCGCGCGGCATGGTACTCGGCATTCTCCGAGAGGTCGCCATGGGCACGGGCTTCGGCAATGGCGCGGATGATGGCCGGGCGCTCATTTGCTTTCAGATGCCGCAATTCTTCTTCGAGCGCCGCGAGACCGGAGGCGGTCATGGGGAATTTCTGCACTTTTACTCCTCAAGGGCCTGAAGCCCCCGATGGGGTTGGAGGTTGAAACACGGCAAGCCGCCCCGCGGGGTGAGCGCGGGGGGCCGCTCAGAACGAAGAGGCAAAGTACGACTGAAGTGGCGCGACTTCAAGAGTGCCAGCGCTGAGGGCGGCGATGGCATGCGCCGTGGCCCGGGCGGCGGCAATCGTGGTGAAATTGGGCACACCATGGGTTAGCGCGGAGCGGCGGATGTCGAAGCTGTCCCGTACCGATTGCGCACCATGGGCCGTATTCACGATAAGCTGGATTTCGCCCGAGCGTATCGCGTCCACGCAATGCGGGCGGCCTTCCAGCACCTTGTTCACGCGCTTTACCGGAATGCCGGCTTCCTCCAGGCATTTAGCCGTGCCGCCAGTGGCGAGGATGGAGAAGCCCAAATCCGCCAGGCGGCGGGCGACGGGCACGATGGCCGGTTTGTCGCCATCCTTCACCGAGAGGAACACCGTGCCGGAGAGCGGCAGCGTGACTCCGGCACCGAGCTGCGCCTTGGCGAAGGCGCGGGCGAAATTCGTATCCAGCCCCATCACCTCGCCGGTGGATTTCATCTCCGGCCCCAGCAGCGTGTCCACATTCGGGAAGCGGGCGAAGGGGAACACCGCCTCCTTCACCGCCACATGGCGGGTGGAGATGGAGTCGTCGAGGTTGAAGCTGGCCAGCTTCTCGCCCGCCATCACCCGCGCGCCGATTTTGGCAACAGGCACGCCGGTGGCCTTGGCCACGAAGGGTACGGTGCGCGAGGCGCGCGGGTTCACCTCCAGCACGTAGATCAAATCGTTCTGGATGGCGTATTGCACGTTCATCAGCCCCACCACGCCCAGCGCCTTGGCCATGGCCACGGTCTCGGCCCGCAGCTCTGCCACAATGGCGGGAGAGAGCGAGTAAGGCGGGATGGAGCAGGCGCTATCACCGGAATGGATGCCGGCTTCCTCGATATGCTCCATCACCCCGGCAACATAGACCGTCTCGCCATCGCAGATGCAGTCCACATCCACTTCCGAGGCCTCGTTGAGGTAACGGTCGATGAGCACCGGGTTTTCACCCGATACGCGCACGGCCTCGCGCATGTAGCGGGACAGCCCGGCGCGGTCGTACACAATCTCCATGGCGCGCCCGCCCAGCACGTAGGAGGGGCGGATGATGATGGGGAAGCCGATGCGGTCGGCAATGGCCTCGGCTTGCTCGATGGAGCGTGCAATGCCGTTTTCCGGCTGGCGCAGGCCGAGCTTTTGCAGCAGCTCCTGGAAGCGCTCGCGGTCCTCGGCAATGTCGATGGCATCGGCCGAGGTGCCGAGAATGGGGATGCCCGCGGCTTCCAGCGCCTGGCTGAGCTTAAGCGGCGTCTGCCCGCCATATTGCACAATGCAGCCCAGCAGCTCGCCATTCTCCTGCTCCTTGCGCAGCAGAGAGATCACGTCCTCGGCAAAAAGCGGCTCGAAATAGAGGCGGTCAGAGGTGTCGTAATCGGTGGAAACCGTTTCTGGGTTGCAGTTAACCATGATGGTCTCAAACCCGGCCTCGCGCAGCGCATAGGCGGCATGGACGCAGCAATAATCGAACTCGATGCCCTGGCCGATACGGTTGGGGCCGCCGCCGAGAATGGCGATTTTCTTGCGGCTGGACACGTTGGCTTCGTCCGACGGTGTGCCGAACCCGCCCTCGAAGGTGGAATACATATACGAGGTAGCGGAGGCGAATTCGCCCGCGCATGTGTCGATACGCTTATAGACCGGGCGGACACCGAGCTTGAGGCGCGCGGCGGTAACGGCAGCTTCCTTCTGCCCGGCGAGCACGGCGAGGCGTTTATCGGCAAAGCCCAGCGCCTTCAGGCGGCGGAAATTATAAGCGTCGCGCGGCAGGCCATTGGCCTTCACCTCATTCTCGGCGTCTATGATGTTCTGCATCTGGCGCAGGAACCACGGGTCGAACTTGCAGGCGGCGTGGATTTCCTCAACCGTGAGGCCCGCGCGCAGCGCCTGGGCGGCCATCAGCAGCCGGTCTGGGCTGGGGCTGGAAAGTGCGGCGCGATACGCATCCGCCGTGCCATCGCCAGGGGCGGGCATTTCATCGAGGCCGGAGAGGCCTGTTTCCAGGCTGCGCAGGCCTTTTTGCAGGGCCTCGGCAAAATTGCGGCCAATGGCCATCGCCTCGCCCACCGATTTCATCGAGGTGGAGAGCAAAGCCGGGGTGCCGGGGAATTTCTCGAAGGTGAAGCGGGGAATTTTGATGACGACGTAATCGATTACCGGTTCGAACGATGCAGGTGTGGCCTTGGTGATGTCGTTCTGCAGCTCGTCCAGCGTGTAGCCCACGGCCAGCTTGGCCGCGATTTTAGCGATGGGGAAACCCGTGGCCTTGGAGGCCAGCGCCGAGGAGCGCGAGACGCGCGGATTCATCTCGATGACCACCATGCGGCCGTCCACCGGGTTGATGCCGAACTGCACGTTGGAACCGCCTGTATCCACGCCGATGCGGCGCAAACACGCGATGGAGGCATCGCGCATGATCTGGAATTCTTTATCCGTGAGCGTCAGGGCGGGGGCCACAGTTACTGAATCGCCCGTATGCACGCCCATCGGGTCGATATTCTCGATGGAGCAGACGATGATGCAATTATCCGCGGAATCGCGCACCACCTCGAACTCGTATTCCTTCCAGCCGAGCACGGATTCTTCCACCAGCACCTCGTTGGTGGGGGAGGCATCTATGCCGCTGGCGCAGATTTCGAAGAATTCCTCACGGTTATAGGCAATGCCGCCGCCCGTGCCGCCCAGGGTGAAGGAGGGGCGGATAACGGCCGGCAGGCCCACCAGCTCCAGCGCCGCCGCCGCTTCCTCGCGGTTATGGGCGATGGCCGAGCGCGGACCCATGATTCCGATTTCCGCCATCGCGTCGCGGAATTTCAAACGGTCCTCGGCACGGTCGATCACTTCCGCCTTCGCGCCGATTAGCTCCACCCCCAGCCGCTCCAGCGCGCCGGATTTGGCGAGGGACATGGCGGTGTTCAGCGCGGTCTGCCCGCCCATTGTGGGCAGCAGCGCGTCCGGCTTCTCCTTGGCGATAATCTTTTCCACCATCTCGGGCGTAATCGGCTCGATATAGGTGGCATCGGCCAGAGACGGGTCCGTCATAATCGTTGCAGGATTGGAATTTACCAGGATCACCCGATAGCCTTCTTCGCGCAGCGCCTTGCAGGCCTGGGCGCCGGAATAGTCGAACTCGCAGGCCTGGCCGATGACAATCGGCCCGGCGCCGATGATCATGATGGATTTGATGTCTGTGCGTTTGGGCATGTGCAGGCTTTCAGCTTGTTCGGTACTAAGGGGTGATTAGAGTAGGTTGCCGTGGTGTATTTTGAGCAGGCTTCATCTAATTGGGCATTTGCCAAATAGTCGAGACGTTACACATTTGATTTTGATCGGTGAAAATTAATTTGTTTGAGTACGAGTGCTGACTGTAGTCTAAAATCGCAGAGGAAAAAGTTGCGTAAACGTCGCAATATTGTATAACCACATACATTGTGGGCGATGTATTCTCGATTTTGTAGAGATTGTCATCTACTCGAGTGACTTTAACGGTGTAAGTTTCAGCGGTACATTTCTGATAAGAAAACCGGGGTAAAAGGACACTTGTGGCCAAAAGCACAATGTATCTTTCTATCCCTCGTTTCCTTAACAAGTACCTGCTCATCCCATCGTCTCAACAAAACGCTTGAACAAATACGCGCTATCGCTCGGCCCCGGACTGGCTTCCGGGTGATACTGTACCGAGAACACACGCTTTGCCTTGCAGGCGATGCCCTCATTCGAGCCATCGAACAGCGAGACATGCGTGACCTCAACCCCCTCGGGCAGGCTCTTCTCATCCACGGCAAACCCATGGTTCTGCGAGGTGATTTCCACCTTGCTGGTGGTCAAATCCTTCACCGGCTGGTTGGCGCCGCGGTGGCCGCGCTCCAGCTTGTAGGTTTTGCCGCCAAGTGCCGTGGCCAGAAGCTGGTGGCCGAGGCAGATGCCGAAAATGGGCACGCCGGCCTGGATGATGCCCTGGATGGCGGGCACGGCGTAGCTGGCCGTAGCCGCCGGGTCGCCGGGGCCGTTGGAGAGGAACACGCCTTCGGGCGAAAGGGCGAGGATCTGCTCCGCCGTGGCGGTGGCGGGCACCACGGTAACATCGCACCCGGCGGAGGCCAGCGAGCGCAGGATGTTGCGCTTGGCGCCGTAATCCACGGCCACCACGCGCTTGCCGCCGCTGGGGGCGGCAAAGCCGTTCTCCCAGCCCCAGGTACCGCCGGACCATTTATAAGGTTCGGCGCAGGTCACTTCCTTAGCCAGGTCCAGCCCTTCCAGCCCGTTCCACCCGGCGGCCTGGCGGATAAGGGCGGGGATGTCGAATTTTCCGTCTTCGGGGTAGGCCAGCAGCGCGTTGGGGGCGCCATGGTCGCGTATACGTAAGGTGAGGGCGCGTGTGTCCACACCGGCAATGCCGGGTATGCCTTGCTGCTTCAGCCATTCACCCAAA
>JAKBCX010000104.1 GCA_021807465.1 Pseudomonadota bacterium
CGCCTGCACGCCAAGCGTGAGGCGGTGGACTACATCATCGCCAATATGGGCGAGGCCATGGTGCTGTCCGACCGTTACGATTTGCTGAAATTCGCATTCGCCCGGGCGCCGAAAGACGGCCTGGTTGTGGAGTTTGGCGTTGCCAAAGGCGCTTCTCTGCGCCTGCTGGCCAGCCTTACAGACCGCACGGTGCATGGGTTCGACAGTTTTGGAGGTTTGCCCGAGGATTGGGCGGGAACCAAGGAGCAGACCGGCGCCTTCACCGCCAGGGGCAAGCTGCCGAAAGTGCCGAGCAATGTAGAGTTGTATCCAGGCTGGTTCGACCAGACTTTGCCGGGCTTCACTGCCGCCAATCCGGGGCCCTGTGCCTTTGTCCATGTCGATTGTGACATTTATACGAGTACGGTCACGATCTTTGAGGCCTTACACGGCCGTATTCAGCCGGGAACGGTCATCGTGTTCGACGAATACTTCAACTACCCTGGCTGGCGGGGGCATGAATATAAGGCTTTTCAAGAGTTTATAAAGGGGGCGGGGCTTTCCTACCGCTATATCGGCTTTTCAGGCGAGAAAGGGCATGTCGCTGTTGCAATTGTTTAGCTGGATTTGGCCATATTTCTTTGCCCGTGGTTGCATTACGGGCTGCTGCCGTCTAGTGGCAGCACAGTGTTCAATAAGCGTCTAGCCCCATCATGGTGCTAGGCAATGGGGTAGAACTAAGGGAACGGTATATGCGTCTCGCGGTATTGAAAGAGCGCCGTGCGGGTGAGGCCCGCGTAGCGGCTACACCGGACACGGTGAAGAAATTGATCGGGCTGGGGATCAGCGTCGCGGTAGAGGCTGGCGCTGGCGTGGCAGCCGCCATTTCGGACCAGGATTTTGCTGCTGCGGGCGCCGAGATTGCCGCCGATGCGGCTGCCGCCCTGGCTGGTGCCGGGGTTCTGTTTGCTGTGCAGGCGCCGGATGAAGCTGTCCGCGCCCTTATTGCACCTGGCACGCTAGTGATTGCCACAATGAATGCCGCTGCCGATCCGGGCTTGCTGCCCGCTCTGGCCGCCGCCAAAATCGACGCGGTGGGGCTTGAGATGCTTCCGCGCATCACCCGCGCGCAAAGCATGGACGTGCTCTCCTCCCAGGCCAATCTGGCTGGCTACCGCGCCGTTATCGAAGCGGCAGGCGCCTTCCCCCGTGGCTTCCCCCTGATGATGACCGCCGCCGGTACGGTGCCGCCCGCGCGCGTGTTTGTTATCGGCGCAGGCGTGGCCGGGCTGCAGGCGATTGCCACGGCGCGCCGCCTGGGCGGCATCGTTTCGGGCACCGACGTGCGCCCAGCGGCCAAGGAAGAAATCAGGTCGCTCGGTGCCACCTATGTTGGCGTCGATGATGAGGAATCCGCCAAGCAGACCGGCCCCTATGCCGGACAGATGTCTGAAGAGTTCCGCAAAAAGCAGGCGGACCTGATGCTCAGCACCGTGGCGAAGAACGACATCATTATCTGCACTGCCCTGGTGCAGGGCCGCAAGGCGCCGGTTATTGTCACCTCCGAGATGGTTGCGGGCATGAAGCCCGGCAGCATTATCGTGGACCTCGCGGCAGATTCGGGGGGTAACTGCGCAGAAACCGTGCCTGGCGAGACCATCACCACTTCCAACGGTGTGACTATTATCGGCCACCGTAACTGGCCCGCACGCATCGCCGTGGCGGCAAGCCAGCTTTATGCGCGCAATTTGCTCACCTTCCTCACCACGTTTTGGGACAAGGACGCAAAGGCGCCGAAACTGACCGAGACGGATGATCTTATTAAGGGCGCCCTGCTCACTAAGAGCGGCGAGATTGTCCACCCCACCTTCAAGCCTGCCGCGTAAGAAAGGAGCAGAGCCATGACCCCAGCCGATCTCGCCGCGCAGGCGGCGGACCTCGCCCACCAGGCCTCAACTCTGGCCCAGAACGCCGCTGGCGTTGCCGCCGTGGCGGCGCAGAACGCCCCGCCGGCCGCGCCGTTCATCTATCTTTTTAGCATCTTCGTGCTGGCCGTGTTCGTCGGCTACTATGTGGTGTGGAATGTGACGCCGGCGCTGCATTCACCGCTGATGGCCGTTACCAACGCCATCTCCTCGGTCATTATTGTCGGCGCGATGCTGGCCACTGGGCTGCACGGCAGCACCGTGGCGCATGTGTTCGGCTTTATCGCCGTGGTGCTTGTCAGCGTTAACATTTTTGGCGGCTTCGCGGTGACCAACCGCATGCTGTCCATGTTCAAGAAGAAGTAAGGCGCCCGCCCCATGAATGAGTCATTCACCTCGTTTGCGTATCTTATCGCGGCGGTCCTGTTCATCCTGGCCCTGCGCGGTCTGTCTCACCCCACCACGTCCCGGCGCGGCAATTTGCTTGGCATTATCGGCATGGTCATCGCCATTTTCGCGAGTTTCGCGCATGGCGGCATGACGCTGGGCGGCAGCCTGCTCATCCTTATTGGCATTGCCATTGGTGGCGCCATCGGCCTTATCGTAGCGCAGAAGATCAAGATGACGGCATTGCCGCAACTTGTTGCCGCGTTCCACTCGCTGGTTGGTTTGGCCGCCGTGTGCGTGGCTGCCTCCGCGCTCAATGCGCCGGGCAGCTTCGGTATCGGTACGCCGCATCATATTCACGTCGAGAGCTTGATTGAGATGTCGCTTGGCCTTGCCATTGGCGCCATCACCTTTACCGGCTCGCTTATCGCCTTCGCTAAGCTGCAAGCGCTGATGAAGGGGACGCCGATCACCTTCCCCGGCCAGCATCAGCTTAACGCGGGTATCGGTGTTGCGATCATCGTGCTGATCATTGCCTTTGTTATTTCTGGTGGCAGCTTTGTGCTGTTCGGTATCATCGCCTTGCTGGCCTTGGCGCTGGGCTTCTTGCTCATCATCCCCATTGGCGGCGCGGATATGCCGGTGGTCGTCTCCATGCTCAACTCTTACTCGGGCTGGGCGGCGTGCGGCATTGGCTTCACCATCGGCAACCTCGCGCTTATTGTTACTGGTGCACTGGTTGGTTCGTCGGGTGCCATTCTGTCCTATATTATGTGTAAGGGCATGAACCGCTCCATCATCAACGTTATCGCCGGTGGCTTTGGCGCTACGGCCGATGCCGCAGTGGCTGGCCCCGGAGGAGGTGACAAGGGCGTCAAGATCGGCTCCGCCGAGGATGCCGCCTTCATCATGAAGAACGCCTCCAAGGTCATCGTTGTGCCGGGCTATGGCATGGCTGTGGCACAAGCTCAGCATGCACTGCGCGAAATGGCGGATATGCTGAAAGAGGACAATGTCGAGGTCAAATACGCCATCCATCCCGTGGCTGGCCGTATGCCTGGGCACATGAACGTGCTGCTGGCGGAAGCCAACGTGCCGTATGATGAAGTGTTCGAGTTGGAGCAGATTAACAACGAATTCTCCACGGCTGACGTGGTGTATGTAATCGGCGCCAACGACGTGACCAACCCAGCGGCCAAGACCAACCCGGCCAGCCCGATCTTCGGCATGCCCATCCTCGAAGTGGACAAGGCCAAGACGGTGCTGTTCGTGAAGCGCTCGATGGCGTCCGGCTATGCAGGTGTGGAGAACGAATTGTTCTTCCGCGACAATACCATGATGCTCTTCGGCGATGCCAAGAAGATGACTGAGGAAATCGTCCAGTCCTTGGGACATTAAAACCAAAAGGCCGGGGCAAAACCCCGGCCTTTTTTATTTATCCCCGGCCTTTGCGCAGGGTGAGGATGGACCACGCGCCGTCGATTATATGGTGCTCAAGATGCAGCCCCGCGCGCCGGTGCGCTGAGAGCACCCAGTTCACCTGCGTGTTCAAAAGCCCGGCCAGAATGGCCACGCCGCCCGGGGCCAGCTTGGCGCCAAGCTGGTGTGCCATGGCACAGAGCGGGCGTGCCAGAATATTGGCGAAAACCAAATCATATGGTGCTGCCCGGGTAATGCGTTTGTCGATCCATCCATCGGCGCGGATGGCGTGGACGAATCCGGCCTGCTGGTTGAGCCGCGCATTGGCATTCGCCACGCGCGCGGCGCGGAAATCTATGTCGCTGGCCAGAACCTTGCGGTGCAGCAGCTTGGCCGCCGCAATAGCCAGAATGCCCGAGCCTGTGCCGAGATCGAGAATGCGCTGCGGGCGGTGGTACTTTACCAGGCGCTCTAGCGCCGCCAAGCATCCGCGCGTGGAATTATGTTCGCCGGTACCGAAGGCGATTCCCGCATCCAGCGTTAGCGTAATCCGACCCGGCACGGGCGGGGCCGTGATATGCGTGCCCCGGACGACGAAGCGCTCGCCGATAAGCTGTTCCGGAAACGCCGCCTGTGTGCGCGCCAGCCAGCCCGCCACGGGCACCAGTTCGCGTGAGATGCTTGGGCTGAAGCCGGTAAGCATCTCCGCCAGCAGTAGGGCCGCGCTCAACTCCTCTTCATGGGTTCCGCGTTCCTTTACGCCTTGCAAATCCCATTCGTTGGCATCCTCATCATGATAGAAAGACACAGCCTGACAGATACTGCTCAGCGCCGCTTCAAAATTCTCCATGACCGAAGCTGGTACACGCAGCGAGATACAATCGAGCAATTCAGTTGTCATGGCGTTCCACAAAACGGCTCAGCACGCGCTTTTCTCCAGATTTTTCAAAATTAATATCAAGCTTGTCGCCATCGGCGGCAATAACGCGGCCATAGCCGAATTTTTCGTGAAAGACGCGCGTGCCGGTGGGAAGCTGGTCTTGCGGTGGCACATAAGCGGGTTTTTCACGCCGTGCCTGCACGGGGAAATGCGTTATCCCCAAAGCTGGCCGCTGTGGCAGGGCGGAGCCGCTATGCCGTACGGCCTCCTCGGGAAGTTCATCGATAAAGCGGCTGGGAATGCTGGATTGCCACGTAGCATAAATGCGCCGGTTGGCGGCGTGGCTGATAATGGCGTGATGCCGTGCCCGCGTAATGCCCACATAGGCAAGCCGCCGCTCCTCCTCCAAGCTCTTATTCCCGCCTTCATCCAGCGCGCGCTGGTTGGGGAACACGCCTTCCTCCCAGCCGGGCAGAAATACGGTGTCGAACTCCAACCCCTTTGCGCCGTGCAATGTCATCATGGAGAGCTTGTCGTCCCCCGCCTGTTCCTCAGTCTCCGTCACCAGGGCCACATGCTCAAGAAATTCCGGTAACGTCTCGAAGTCTTCCAGAGCACGCAACAGCTCTTTCAAGTTCTCCAGCCGCCCGGGGGCGTCGGGCGATTTATCAGCCTTCCACATGGCAATATAGCCGGACTCATCCAATATAGCTTCCATCACCGCAACTGGTCCGCGCGCGGCGGCAAGCTGCCGCCAGGCGCCGAATCCCTCAAGCAAGGCCCGCATTGCCTCACGCAATTTACCCTTGAAGCCACCTTCCGCCACCAGCTTCTCTGCCGTTGCGTAGAGGGGCAGGTTGGCGGCGCGCGCGGCCTCGTGCAACGTGCGCATCGCACCATCGCCAGCCCCGCGCTTGGGCACATTTATAATCCGTTCAAATGCCAGATCATCCGCCGGTTGCGCCACCACGCGAAGGTAGGCGATGGCATCGCGGATTTCCGCGCGCTCGTAGAACCGCAATCCGCCGATAATCCGGTATGGAATCCCCAGAGTCAGCAGCCGGTCTTCAAAGGCGCGCGTCTGAAACCCCGCCCGCACGAGAATGGCGATTTCTGAAAGTCTGTGCCCGCTGCGCCAAAGTGCTTCCACGCGCTTGCCCACCATTTGGGCCTCTTCTTCGGAGTCCCAGACAGCCACAACCTCCACCGGCTCGCCCGCGGCATCGTCGCGCCCGGCATGCAGCGTCTTGCCCAGCCGTCCCTCGTTATGCGCGATGAGGTGTGACGCTGCTTCGAGGATGGGGGAGGAAGACCGGTAATTTGCCTCCAGCCGCACAATCTTCGCGCCGGGAAAGTCGCGCTCGAATTTCAGGATGTTCTCAATCTCGGCGCCACGCCAGGAATAGATACTCTGGTCATCATCCCCCACGCAACAGATATTCTTGCGCGCCTGGGCCAGCAGCCGCAGCCAGTAATATTGTACGAGGTTGGTATCTTGGTACTCATCCACCAGAATATAGCGGAACATGCGCTGATAGGTTTGCAGCACCTCGTCATCCGTTTTTAGCAGATGCACCACCAGCAGCAGCAAATCGCCGAAATCCACCGCATTCAGCGCGCGCAGCCGGTCCTGATAGGCTGCATACAGAGCCTCGGCACGGCCGCCGGCAAAATCGGTGGAATCGCTGGCTGGGATCTGCCCCGGCATATAGCCC
>JAKBCX010000105.1 GCA_021807465.1 Pseudomonadota bacterium
TCGCCCTGCCCAGCCGGTGTGCCGCGCATGAACCGGCCAGAGCCAGCGCCGCTGCCTGCCGGTGAAGCCTTACTGTCCCGTGCCGCCTCCTCCCGTATTGGGGAGCTGGAGGTTCTCCGAACAATCGCGGTTACCATGGTGCTGTTGGAGCATCTCAGCGGCAACCTGATGTTCTGGCCATCGCACCTCGCCAAGCAGATTCAACAGAGCGGCGCCTGGACCGGGGTGGATCTGTTTTTCGCCATTTCCGGCTTCGTCATTGCCCGCTCGCTGCTGCCAAAGCTGGAAGAAGCGCGAGACCCCCGCGCATTCATGCGCGTATCGGTGGAATTCTGGATCCGCCGCGCCTGGCGCCTATGGCCATCCGCCTGGTTCTGGCTGGCCGCGCCCTTGGTGCTTTGCTTTGTGTTCAACCGTACCGGTGTTTATGGCGGTTTCAAGGGTAATTGGGAGATGGCCGTGGCCGGCGTCACCAATCTCGCCAATTTCCATTTTGCCGCCGTTTTCATGCGCGCCCCGCCCGGCACCGCCTTTGTGCAGTGGAGCTTGTCGCTAGAGGAACAGTTCTACATTCTGCTGCCATTCGCCGCCTTTTTGCTGCGGCGCAAGCTGCCATACCTCATGGGCGCCATTCTGCTTTATGCTTTTTTCACCCCCATTCCCTATACGCCCCTTGCCATGATGATCCGTGGCGGGTCTGTGGCTGCTGGCGTGCTGCTGGCCATTTGGTCATTTCACCCAACGTACCAAGATTGCGCGCCGGTCTTCCTCGGGCGCCGCTTATTTGCCCGCATTGGCGTTCTGCTTGGCGGCATTGCGCTGCTTGTAACATTGGGCAGCGCGCAATGGCCGGTTGTGCCGTTTTTTCTGGGGCCGATTGCCATTGTTACCGCGCTGCTTGTGTGGGTTGGCTCGTATGGTGAGGGGTATTTGTGGCAGCCCGGCTGGCCGCGCAGCATTATGGAGGTGCTCGCCGCGCGCACCTACAGCCTGTATCTCGTTCATATTCCAGTTTATTTCGCCATGCACGAGGCATGGTTCCGTTTATATGGCGGGCGTATTCCCACGCCCCGCCAGGCGGTCATCTACCTTCTTGCAGCCATAACTGCGCTTATCTTGGTAACCGAGCTTAACCATAGGCTATTGGAGCGCCCCTTACGGGAGCACGGAAAAGCGGTGGCCCGGCGTTACGCAGCAAAGGGTCAAACGCCGCCTTGCAAGGCATAGGGCCAAGCCAAAGGTGGAATGTTTTATTTCCGTTACGTTGCTTTTTATTAATATAGCCTTTGAGAAAAATTCATGACACCATTTCTGTTACGTCAGCGGCTGGTCTTTCAGCCGCCGTCGTAACGGACAGGCCTTTCCCGCGAATACAGAGCGGTTCCACTGTTGTGGCAGGGGCTAAGCCGTGAGGTCATGGCTCAAATAAGGGGAAACTCCAGTATGTATATTCGTAATATCGTGAAGGGCGCCGCGATTGCGCTGTCCATGGCGGCCTTTTCATCTTTCGCGCCCGCGGCGCTGGCGCAGGGGTTGCAGCCGCCCGATAGCGATGCGTTGACGGCAGGTTATCAACTCATCCAGTTCGATCTCATGGAGTGCCAGGCGATTGCACCGAAACAAAGTGCGAATGGCCAGGGGCTGGTCAACTCCAATATTCTAAAGCTTTCCGCCAAACTTTGCGGTGCTGCGGGCGAGTATAAGCCGAAGCTGGAAAAGATTGCCAAGGAGAATGACTTCGAGCTGCCGAACAAGCTGCCCTTCTACCTCACGGCGCGGTACACGGCGCTCATCCGCAATCAGGGGTCTGACCTTGGCTCCCGCTACCTGCAGGACCAGATCAGCAGCCATGAAGACGCCCTGGCGGTGTTCCAGCTGGAGGCCGAGACGGGCAAAAACGCTCAGGTGAAAGCGGCTGCCGCCGAAGTCATCCCCACGGTGCAGGCCAATTTGGCGCTGCTCAAGGCCGAGCTGGCTAAACATTAACGCTACCGGGCGTGCTGGGGGGCTGCGCCTCGCCTGGCCTCCGGCACGCCCAGCCATTGTCCTTGCCTCCATCCGGCGATACAGGGCGCAAATGCGCCGTCTTACTGAACTCCGCTTACCGCTTAACCATACCGAGCCTGAGCTACGCGCGGCCATTGCGGCCGGGTTTGGCGTGCCGGAAGGCGCCATACTCTCTTACAGCGTGTTCCGCCGCGCGTGGGATGCCCGTAAAAAAAATGCCATCGCGCTGGTTTATACCATAGATGCCGAGCTGGCCGTGGAGACCCAAAAGGGTGTTCCCAGCCCCGATGTTTCCTATAAATTCGTCACCCGCGCCCAATCCTGCCCCGCCAAGCGCCCCGTGGTTATCGGCGCCGGGCCATGCGGGCTGCTCGCCGCGCTCATCCTGGCCGAGATGGGCCTTTGCCCGCTCATTTTGGAGCGCGGCAAGATCGTTCGCCAGCGTACCAAGGATACTTGGGGCCTGTGGCGCCGGGGCGAGCTGGACCCCACCTCCAACGTGCAGTTCGGCGAGGGCGGGGCAGGGACCTTCTCAGACGGCAAGCTCTATTCGCAGATCAAGGATCCGCGCCATTTGGGCCGCAAGGTGCTTACCGAATTTGTGGAGGCCGGGGCGCCGGAGGAGATTCTTTACATCGCCAAGCCGCATATCGGCACGTTCCGCCTTGTTTCCATGGTGGAATCCATCCGCGAAAAAATCACCAATCTGGGCGGCGAGTACCGTTTCTCCGCCCATGTCAGCGATTTCGATATACGGGATGGCCAGCTCCACGGCCTTACGCTGGCGGATGGCGAATATATCGAAACGAACCACGCAATCCTCGCCATTGGCCATTCGGCGCGCGACACGTTCTACCGCCTGCACGAACGCGGCGTGTTCATGGAGGCCAAACCGTTCTCCTTGGGTTTCCGCATCGAGCATCCGCAATCGATGATCGACCGCTACCGTTTCGGCCCCGCCGCCGGGCACCCCATATTGGGGGCAGCCGATTACAAGCTGGTTCACCACGCAGCCAATGGCCGCTCGGTTTATAGTTTCTGCATGTGCCCCGGCGGCACAGTGGTGGCCGCGACCTCCGAGCCAGAGCGCGTGGTCACCAACGGCATGAGCCAGTATTCCCGTGCCGAACGCAATGCCAATGCCGGCATTGTGGTTGGCATCGGCCCGCAAGACTACCCAGGCGATGTGCTGGCCGGTGTGGAATTCCAGCGCCGCTGGGAGAGTGCAGCCTATGTGGCGGGCGGCGGCGGCTATAAAGCCCCGGGGCAGCTGGTGGGCGATTTCCTTACCGGCCGCCCTAGCCAGGCGCTTGGCGGCGTGCTGCCCTCGTACCGCCCCGGCGTGCACCTTACCGACCTCGCGGCCACATTGCCCGATTACGCCATCGCCGCCATCCGCGAGGCGTTGCCCGCCTTTGGCCGCATAATCCCCGGCTTCGACCGCGCCGATGCCGTGCTGACGGGTGTCGAAACACGCACATCCTCGCCAGTGCGTATCACCCGCAGACGCGATTTTTGCTCGCTTAACGTGCGCGGCTTGTACCCGGCGGGGGAGGGGTGCGGTTATGCGGGTGGAATTTTATCAGCCGGCGTTGACGGCATAAAAGTGGCCGAGGCGGTAGGGCTGAGCTTAGCCGTCTGAAAGCCAGTTCAAAGCCATATATCCTATCGTAGCCATAGACATAGAGGTATAATAAAAATCTACTTCCGATGCCGTATCGTGCCTGTATTTCCTATCGGATAAGCATGGTGTAGATAATCATATCGACTCTGACAGGGTGAGGGGAAGAAACATGCTGTCGCAGAAATGCAAGTACGCTTTGCAGGCACTGCTGGTGCTGGCAAGAGAGAATAGCGACAATCTCCTGCTGGTCAGCGATATTGCCGAGCGTGAAAACCTGCCCAAGAAATTCCTTGAGGCAATTTTGCTGGAGCTTAACCGCAACGGCCTGGTCCGCTCGCGCCGCGGGCGCGGCGGCGGCTACGCGCTGGCCAAACCGGCGGACCTTATCACCTTCGGCCAAGTGGTGCGCATTATGGACGGCCCGCTTGCCCCGCTGGCATGTGTGAGCGTGAATTATTACCGCCGCTGTGACGAGTGCCACGACGAGCAGACCTGCGAGATACGTAAGGTGATGCGCCGCGTGCGCGATGCGATAGCTGCGGAGCTGGATGGCACCTCGCTTGCCAACGCCCTTGCGGAAGGCAAAATGCCGCAGGCTGCAATTTGAGTTTTAGCTCTTATTAATCCCCTGCTTATGTCCCGCCAGAGGCTGCTTCAGCTACGTAATCTGTGAAACAGCATCCACGCTTCTTACCCGGCTACGGCCTTTATCCGCGCCGCCACTTCTGCCTTGCCAAGCGCCTCAAGCGTGGCGTCTATGCCAGGACTCATCGTGCTGCCTGTCAGCGCGGCGCGTAAAGGCTGCGCCACTTGGCCCAGCTTGCGGCCTTCAGCTTCGGCAAAGGCGCGCAGCGCGGCGTCCAGCGCGGGGGCGGTAAAATCGGTGGCCTCCAGCGCGGGCAGCAGCCGGCCCAGCATTGGCTTGGTATCCTCGGTCAGCAAAGCGGCGGCTTTAGGCTCGAAGGGCAGGGGCACCTCGCGCGCCAGAAAGGCGGAGGATGTGGTCAGCTCATCCAGCGTCTTCGCGCGCTCCTTCAACCCAGGCATAAGGCGCAGAAGCCGCTCCATGGCGGCGGTGCTGACTGTAAGCCCTGCGGTTACAAGGCGCTGCATCACGTCTTCCATCAGCCGCTTGTCATCGGCCTGGCGCAGCCACATGCCGTTAAGGTGGGTCAGCTTGGCGTAATCCATCCGGCTTGCCGCGCGCCCCACGCCGTCCAGCGTGAATAGCTTTATCTGCTCTTCGCGTGTCAGGAATTCGGCATCGCCATGGCCCCAGCCCAGGCGCAGCAGGTAATTGCACAGTGCCTCGGGCAGGAAGCCCTGCTCGCGGAACTCCAAAATCGATACGGCCCCATGGCGCTTGGAAAGTTTCGCCCCATCCGCGCCGTGGATGAGCGGAATATGCGCGAATTCCGGCTTTTTCCAGCCCATTGCATCGTAAATCTGAATCTGCCGGAACGTGTTGGTCAGATGGTCATCGCCACGGATGACATGGGTGATGTCCATGTCATGGTCATCCACCACCACGGCGTGCAAATAGGTCGGCGTGCCGTCGGAACGGAGGATGATCATGTCATCCATCTCGGCATTCTTCACACGCACCTCGCCCTGTACCAAATCCTGCAGCACCACCTCACCCCCGCGCGGCGCTTTCAGGCGGATGGCGGGCTTCACGCCCTCGGGTGCCTCGGCCGGGTCACGGTCACGCCAGCGCCCATCGTAACGCGGGGCGCGCTTCTCGGCGATGGCCTGTTCGCGCATCGCGGTCAGCTCTTCCGGCGTGCAATAGCATTTATACGCCTTGCCCTCGGCCAGAAGCTGCAACGCCACCTCTACATGCCGTGCCTCGCGCTGGCTCTGGTAGACGGGCGGCTGATCCGGGGTCAGGCCCAGCCAGTCCAACCCGTCCAGAATCACCTGCACGGCCTGCTGCGTGCTGCGGGCTTTGTCCGTATCCTCGATACGGAGCAGGAACTCTCCGCCATGGTGCCGGGCGAAGAGATAATTGAACAAAGCCGTGCGGGCGCCGCCAATATGCAGCAGCCCGGTGGGCGAGGGGGCGAAGCGGGTGCGGATGGTCATGCCGCCTGTTACTCCGCCGCGCGGCATTGTGGAAGGTTGCCCGGCCGAGTAATGTGTCCACAACCGGGGGTTGCTTTTGGGCGAAATATTCGCGCGCTGGGTAGAGGCTGAGCAGGGCAGGTTCTTTCTGCTCCTGCCCGTGGCCATGGGCGCGGCCATACTGGCCTATTTCGCGCTCCCCGCCGAGCCGCCATTCTGGCTTGGCATCGCGCTTCTGGCTTTGTCCGCCGCCACACTGGGGCTGGGCTGGCGCCACCCGTATTGGCGTTTCGCCGCCATTCTGGCCCTGGCCGCCAGCCTGGGCTTTGCCCGCGCGCAATGGCGCACGGCAAGCGAGCCGCCTCTGCCCGTCATCCCCACCGGCCCGGTCACGCTTTCCGGCACTATATCGCGCATCGAGCATCTGCCCGGCGCCAGCCGCATAACCCTTGCAAAGCCGCGCATAGATTCCGGGCCAGAATTGGCGCGCGCCATCCGCATAAAGCTGCGTGGCGATGAAACCCTGCCATTGCGTGCGGGCGAGGGGGTGAGAACCTACGCGCTCCTGTTCGGCCCCGAGCGCCCAGCCTGGCCGGGCGGCTGGGATAT
>JAKBCX010000106.1 GCA_021807465.1 Pseudomonadota bacterium
AGAGCATTTTTGTTTCAGCCACGCCAGGCCCGTGGGAAATGGAGCGCACACAAGGCGTGTTCGCAGAACAGGTGATCCGCCCCACCGGCCTTGTCGATCCCGTTACGGAAATCCGCCCGGTGGAGCACCAAGTGGATGATCTGCTCGGCGAATGCCGCCGCGTGGCCGCCGCCGGCGGGCGCGTGCTGGTAACAACGCTGACCAAGCGCATGTCGGAGGATCTGACCGAATATCTCGGCGAGCAGGGCCTGAAGGTGCGTTACCTGCACTCAGATGTGGATACGCTGGAGCGCATCGAGATCATCCGCGATTTGCGGCTCGGCGCCTACGATGTTCTGGTCGGCATTAATCTGCTGCGCGAGGGGCTGGATATTCCCGAATGTATGCTGGTGGCGATATTGGACGCTGACAAGGAAGGCTTCCTGCGTTCCGTTACCTCGCTCGTCCAGACCATTGGCCGCGCCGCGCGCAATGTGGATGGCCGCGTCATCCTCTATGCCGATACCATGACGCGAAGCCTGAAGCAGGCTTTGGACGAGACCGAACGGCGCCGCACCAAGCAGATGGCCTGGAACAAGGAGCATGGCATCACACCGCAATCGGTGCGCAAGAATATCGGTGAGGTCATCCACTCAGTGTTCGAGCAGGATTATGTAACCGTTGCGCCAGTGAAGGACAGCACGGCGGATGAGTTCGTCGGTAAGGATCTCGGCGCCGTTATCGCCACGCTGGAAACACGCATGCGCACCGCCGCCGCGAATCTGGAATTTGAAGAGGCGGCACGGCTGCGCGACGAGATAAAGCGCCTGGAAGCGCTGGCGCTTGGCCTGCCGCCGCAGCCCGCGCCGCGCAACGTCACCCCAAAAGGCCCGGTGCCACTAGGCCCGGGCGGCGGCGGGTACGACCCCGCCATGGTGAAAAAAGGGCGCGGGCGGCGGGCCAGATGAGCCTTGCAGAAAAGCGGTTTGACGGCGCCCGTGCCTTGGTCATTATACCCGCATGAAATCCGCCCTCGCCCTGCTCGCCCTGCTTGCCCCCGCCACCGCCGAGGCTGCCACCGCCTCCGCCCTTACCGGCCAGCATGCGCTTTATAACCTGACACTCACCAAGCTGCGCACCCATGACATTACCGGGGCCACGGGGCAGATGAGCTTCGACGTGGTGGATGGCTGCACCGGCTGGGCCACCACCCAGCACATGACCCTGCTGATCCGCAACGTGGATGGCACGCTCGATAAATCGGTGAGCGACTACATGACCTGGGAAAGCAAGGACGGCAAAACCCTCACCTTCACCGTGCGCGAGAGCGATAATGACGGGCCAGAGCAGGTGGACGATGCCGGTACCGCCACGCGCAACCCGGATGGCAGCGGGGTGGTGGACTACACCGCCCCCACCAAGGTGCAATACAAGCTCCCCCCCGGCACGCTCTTCCCCATGCAGCACACCGAGGCCCTGCTGGCCGCGGGCGATAACGGCCAGAGCTTCATCTCCCCGCTATTATTCGACGGCACCGGCACAACCGGCGCCCAGGCCACGTTTGTAACCGTACTAAAGCACCATAAGGGCGAAAAAACCCCTTGGCCGGCACTGGATGGCATTCCCAGCACCGATGTCGATATCCTCTTCTTCTACCGCAAGAATGACGACGAAACCCCGAACTTCCGCACCTCGATGCGCTACTTCGACGATGGGGTGGCCACTAATCTGGTGCTGGATTTTGGCGATTTCGTGATGAGCGGCAAGCTGGTCAAGCTCACCATCCCGCCTTCGCCCTGCCCGAAATAAGCCTGCCGCGCCCCGGGATTAAGGCTGAGGCCGGAATGCGGGGCAAAAGACCGCCCCGCCATGTTACAATAGGCTCTTAGCGCAGGCGCAGCTTGGCGCGCCCATGCTCATTGCCGCCATCCACCAGCTTGTTGAGCAGCTTGAGAAACTGCTCGCGCTCTTTCCCCTGCAGCGGCTCCAAAATACGCTCCTGGGCGCGCTGCACCGGCTCCTGCATGCGGGACAATATGGTGCGGCCCCGTGGCGTAAGGGTCAGCAATTTCTGGCGCCGGTCTGTCTTGCTGATCGTCCGGCGCACGAACCCCGCCGCCTCCAGCCGCGCCACCACGCTGGCCAGCGTGGCGCGGTCCACGCCAACTTCCTCGGCAATGGCGGATTGGTCCAGCCCGGGCTGTACGGCGATAACCGACAACACGCCATATTGTGGCGGCGTGACGTCGAGCCCCAAAGCTTCCTCAGCAAAAAGCGCCGAGTGAATCTGGTGCAACCGCCTGATCAGAAACCCCGGCTGGCGCTCCCCGTCACGATCATTCCAACCTTGTCCGGCCTCGATATCCATGATGTGCCGCCCTCGTCCTGAAATAATATCCAAATTAAGCAAAGATTGATCTGGTAACATGATCAAAATCAATAAAACAGACTGCCCTTGCCCTGTTTCCGGCAAAGACAAGCGTTCGTGATCTATCTTTCATACAAAAAATCGTGGTTTCAGAAAAGCAACAAAATGCTGCGCGCACTCCTGAAATTTTCGCACTGCTGCACTGCAAAAATCCGGACAGCATTTCTGCCCGGCGTGATTCATACCGAGAAATATTTGGCATGGCTGTTCAGCACCACAATCGCACTGGTCGATTGTTCCGGGTCAAGCTGGAATTCATCGGATAAGGAAATGCCAATTCTCTCGGCACCCAGCAAATGTAACAATTGTGCCTGGTCTTCCAGCTTGGGGCATGCCGGGTAGCCGAAGGAATAACGCGACCCCCGATAGGATTGGGCCAGCAGCCTATCCATGTCGCGGTCATCCTCGGCGGCAAAGCCCAGCTCGGCGCGAATACGCTTATGCGTATATTCCGCCAGGGCCTCTGCCATTTCAACCGAAATACCGTGCAAATACAAATAGTCTTGGTAACGGTTCGCCTCGAACCATTCACGCGCCACCTCGGAGGCGCGCTGGCCCATGGTTACCGCCTGCAACCCAATCACGCCGCGCCCATCCTCGATGTCGGGGAAGAAATCGGCAATGCATTCTCCATCATCCTTGGGCTGGCGCGGCAAGGTAAAGCGGGCAACCTCGTTGGTGCCGCCTTCATCAAACAAAATCAAATCGTTACCTTGGCCCGCGGCCTTCCAATATCCATACACCGCCTGGGGTTTCAGTATCTGCTCCGCCTCGCAAATATCCAGCATGCGTTTCATTACCGGGCGCAGCTCCTGGCGTGCCCAGACCAGAAACTCTTCCAGGCTCTTGCCCTGCTTGCGGAAGCCCCATTGGAACTGGAACAACGAGCGCTCGTTAATAAACGGCACCACCGCCTTTGGCGCCGCCTCTATAAACCTGGCGCCCCAGAAAGGCGGGGCGATAACCGGCTCGCCCTTGTTCAAACGGCGCCGGCGGGCTTGCGCCTCTTTCACATCCACCGGGGCAAAGGCCCGCGCATCGGCCTGGCCCAGCGTGCGGCGCGTGTTGCGGGCCTTGCCGGCCCGTTTGGCCTGGGTTGCGGCCAAATAGTCATCGAACCCGTTGCCCGTCACCTTGTCCATCAGGTGCAGCCCGTCAAACGCATCGCGCGCATAGGCCACGCGGCCCGAGGCATAGGCAGCCACGCAATCCTCTTCCACATAGTTGCGGGTCAGCGCGGCGCCGCCCAGCATCACCGGAATATCCAGCCCCTGGCGCGACATTTCCTCCAAATTCTCGCGCATCACCACGGTGGATTTAACCAGCAGGCCAGACATGCCGATGGCATGGGCGCGGTGCTCCTTGGCCGCGGCCACCATGTCCGCCAGCGGCACCTTGATGCCCAAATTAACGACCTTGTAGCCGTTGTTGGTAAGGATGATGTCAACGAGATTCTTGCCGATATCGTGCACATCGCCCTTCACCGTGGCCAGCACGATGGTGCCGCGCTCTTCGCCCGCCACCCGCTCCATCAGCGGCTCCAGATGCGCGACTGCGGCCTTCATCGTCTCGGCCGATTGCAGCACGAAGGGCAACTGCATCTTGCCCGCGCCGAACAGTTCGCCCACCACCTTCATCCCGTCCAGCAGGATATTATTGATGATGTCCAGGGGCTTATGGATTTTCAGCGCCTCGTCCAGCTCCTCGGCCAAGCCCTTGCGGTCGCCATCCACGATGCGGTCCTTCAGCCGCCCTTCGACGGTTTCCGCCCGCTTCTTCTTGCTCGTATCGGCGGCCTTGCGGTCCGCGAACATCTCCAGCAACTTCTGCAGCGGGTCATAATCCTCGGCACGGCGGTCGAAGATCAGGTCTTCGCAGACTTTCACTTCTTCAGGGGCGATAAGGTGCATCGGCTTGATCTTGCTGACATGCACGATAGCACCCGTCATACCGGCCTTCACCGCATGGTCCAGGAACACCGAGTTGAGCACGGCACGCGCCGCCGGGTTGAGGCCGAAGGAGATGTTGGACAAACCCAGTATGATCTGGATATCCGGGAAGGCCTCCCGGATGGCCTTGATACCCTCCAGTGTCCACAGGCCCAGCTTGCGGTCGTCCTCATTACCGGTGGCAATGGTGAAGGTCAGCGGGTCAATCAGCAGATCGCTCTGCGGCAGCCCGTATTTGTTACATGCAAATTCCACCAGCCGCGTTGCGATTCGCAGCTTGTCGGCAGGCTCCTTGGCCATACCCACTTCGTCGATGGTGAGCGCAATCACCGCCGCGCCGAATTTCTTGGCCAGCGTCAACCGCTCATGGGCGTGGTGCTCGCCATCCTCGAAATTGATCGAGTTGATGACCGGCTTGCCGCCATGCAGTTTCAACGCCGCCTCGATCACCGGGGTTTCGGTGGAATCGATGACCAGCGGCGCGTTCACCGACGAGGTGAAGCGGGTAACCACCTCGTTCATCTCCGCCATCTCGTTCCGCCCGACAAAGGCGGTGCAAATATCCAGCGCGTTGGAGGCTTCCGCCACCTGTTCGCGCCCCATGGCCACGCAGCCATCCCAGTCATGGGCGGCCTGCAGCTCGCGCCATTTCTTGGAGCCATTGGCGTTGCAGCGCTCGCCTATGGAGAAATAGGCATTCTCCTGCCGCAGCGGCACGGCGCCATACAGGCTGGCCACCGACGGCACCCAATGGAATTTGCGCGCCACCGGCGCCGGGCGTGGGCTGCCCAGCTTCTTCAACATGGCATCCAGCGCCGTAATGTGCGGAATGGAGGTGCCACAGCACCCGCCGATGAGGTTCACCCCATCCTCAAGTACAAAGCGCTCCACCCAAGCGGCCATTTCCCCGGCCCCCAGCGGGTAATGGGTTTTGCCGTCCACCAGTTCCGGCAGGCCGGCATTGGGCTGCACAGAAATCTTGCCCGGCCAGTTGCGGGACAAATACCGCACATGCTCGGCCATTTCCTGCGGGCCGGTGGCGCAGTTCAGCCCAATCAGCGGCACATCCAGCGCATGAATCACCGTGGCGGCGGCGGCAATGTCCGGCCCCACCAGCAGGGTGCCGGTGGTCTCCACCGTTACCTGCACAAAAATGGGAACATCGCTGTTGGCCGCCGCCTTGGCGCGCTTGGCGCCATTCACCGCGGCCTTAATCTGCAGCGTGTCCTGGCAGGTCTCAATCAGCAGCGCATCCACCCCGCCCGCGATAAGCCCCTGGCATTGCAGGAGCAAAGCCTCTTCCAGCGGGTCGTAGGCAATATTGCCCAGGCTCGGCAGCTTGGTGCCCGGGCCGATGGACCCCACCACCCAGCGGTGCCGCCCATCAGCGAAGCTCTCCGCCGCCTCGCGCGCCAGCTCGCCGGCAATCTTGTTGATCTCAAATGCCTGGTCCTGCAGCTCGAACTCGCCCAACGTAATGGGCGAGCCGCCGAAGCTGTTGGTCTGCACCATGTCGGACCCAGCCGCGTAATAGCCGCGATGAATATCGCGCACGATGTCCGGGCGGGACAGGTTCAGCACCTCAGTGCAATTCTCCTTGCCCCAGAAATCCTTATCCGTGTCCAGGGTAAGGGCCTGCACGCGCGAACCCATGCCGCCATCGCAAAGCAGGACAGTATTATTAAGAGCTTCAAGGAGATGAGGACGTGACATGGCTTGTCAGATACACCGTGGCGCCCCCATGTCCAGTTCATGGAACAAGATGCACGTATTCCCGTGATTTTCGGGCAACACCCTGGCGCGGATGACATGGTTTTAGTGCAGCAAGGCCTGCTCGCTCCCGCAACCGGCCATGTGCTGCAATTTGCAACAGAAGCGCCCGGCCATTTGCCGGGTTGTCTCTGCTGTGTGGGGCGCAGCCCCGCCGCCGCCGCGCTGGCCA
>JAKBCX010000107.1 GCA_021807465.1 Pseudomonadota bacterium
GGCCGGATTATCGAAATCGACCGGTTCCGCCATGTTTGTGCCGTGCTCGGCCTGCGCTGCCATCTTAAACTCCCCTCGCCCTGATATTGTTGGTTGGATTTAACGGCGCGGCGTGGTCTCCGGCAAGCGGATTTTTTCAGCCAGTTGCGCCAGTGCGGCGGGGTAGATGCGGTGTTCCTGCGCCAGCACGCGGGCTGCCAGCGCCTCTTCCGTATCGCCCGGCAGCACGCACACCTCGGCCTGGGCCATAACCGGCCCCTCATCCATGCCTTCGGTTACCAGATGCACCGTGCAACCGTGTTTGGTCTCGCCCGCCGCCAAGGCGCGCGCATGTGTATCCAGCCCGGGAAATTCCGGCAGCAGGGAAGGGTGGATGTTCAGCATCCGCCCAGCCCAGCGCCCTACAAGGTAAGGGGTGAGCAGCCGCATATACCCGGCCAGGCACACAATCTCCACGCCTGCCGCCCGCAGCCGCTCATCCAGCGCCCGTTCATGCGCCTCGCGGTCCTTACCAAATGGTTTGGCTGGCACGGCTTCCGCCTGCACGCCCAGGCCGCGCGCAATCTCCAGCCCCGCCGCATCCGGCTTGTTGGAGAGCACAAGCACAATCTCGGCCGGATAATCAGGCGCCCGCGCGGCCTTTATCAGCGCCTCCATGTTAGAGCCGCGCCCGGAGATCAGTACTGCAACCCGCACCTTGTTCATGCGAACAGGGTTTCCGTGCCCTCGATCACGATGCCTGGCGTATCCGTCACCTGCCCGAGCAGGAACGGCTCCTCACCTTCTGCCCGCAGCGCCGCCATGGCGGCTTCGGCGTCGCTCACCACCAGGCACATGCCCACGCCGCAATTAAATACGCGCAGCATTTCCTCCGGCACCACATTGGCGGTACGTGCTAAAAAGCGGAAAATTTCGGGCATGGCCCAAGGCCCGGCCAGCTTGGCGCCGCAGCCTTCCGGCAGCACGCGAGGTAAATTGCCCGGCAGCCCGCCGCCGGTAATATGGGCGGCGGCTTTCAACAAATTTTTCTTATGAAGCGCCAGCATTGGGCGCACATAGATGCGCGTGGGCACCATAAGCACATCCGCGGCGCGGCGGCCGAGAATTTCCGAGTCCCAGCTCAGCCCGGCATCGGCGAAAATCCGGCGCACCAGCGAAAACCCGTTGGAATGCACGCCGGAGGAGGGCAAAGCGAGAATCGCATCGCCGGGCCGCACATTGGCGGGCAGCAGCGCATCGCGCTCCGCGGCACCCACAGAGAATCCGGCCAGGTCGTAATCGCCCTTGGCGTACATGCCGGGCATTTCCGCTGTCTCGCCGCCCACCAGCGCGCATCCGGCCAGTTTGCAGCCTTCGGCTATGCCGGCGATCACTTTTTTGGCGGCCTGAACATCAAGCGCACCAGTGGCAAAATAATCGAGGAAAAACAAAGGCGCCGCGCCCTGCACCACAAGGTCGTTCACGCACATGGCCACCAGATCCTGGCCGACATAATCGTGAATCCCCGTCTCGATGGCGATTTTCAGCTTCGTGCCCACGCCATCAGTAGTGGAAACCAGCACCGGGTCGTTGAATCCCGCCGCTTTCAGGTCGAACAACGCGCCGAAACCGCCCAGCCCGCCCATAACGCCAGCGCGGCTGGTGGCCTTGGCCAGCGGCTTGATGGCCTCGACCAGCGCGTCGCCCGCCTCGATATCCACCCCGGCATCCCGGTACGTCACGCTAGTCATTACTACCCCCGATGCGCTAAGCCATTCAGCATGGCCCTGTCCGCTGCTGCAGATAAAATCCTGGCGCGTTTCACCATAGCCGCGAATGGCGCGCAATCGCCGGGCGCGGCGCCATGAGCAATATACGCCCGGACATACCAGAAGCCAGGAAGCTGCAATGGCAGCGCCTGGGGCTGCTTGCCGTGCTGCTGGTGGCGGTGTGGCTGTTCCTGCGGCTGTTCTCGTCCATTCTTACCCCGTTTGTGGTAGCGGCGGGGCTTGCTTATTTTCTCGACCCCGCAGTGGGGCGGATGGCCCGCATCGGGGTGCGCCGTTCCGTGGGTGCGCTGCTACTTCTGGCAGCGGCGGGGGTGGCGCTGGCCTTGTTCGCGCTGTTGCTCTACCCCGTTATTTCCGACCAGACGATTACCCTGGCGCATAACCTGCCCTCGTACATCGCCACCGCGCAGCGTGATTTCGCGCATCTTATCAGCGATGTGGAGCGGCGCGTGGGGCCGGGGATGGTGAGCACCAAATTGAAAGACATCGCCGCCAACCAGGCGGGCGAGATTGTCTCTTTCGCCGGCACGGCGGCTACCAACATCATCGGCTCGGGTTTTGCCGTGGTGAACGTGCTTACCCTGCTCATCATCACCCCCATCGTCACCTTCTACTTCCTGCGCGATTGGCCGGGCATCGTGGCGCATATCGATAGCTGGCTGCCCCGCCGGTACGAGGGGGCGATTCGCGAGCAGGCGGGGGAGATTAACCGTATTTTGGCCGCATGGCTGCGTGGCCAGGCCATTTGCTGCCTGGTGCTGGCGGCGGTGTATGCGGGGGGGCTGACCATTATAGGGCTGAATTTCGGCCTCACCATCGGGCTGGTGGCCGGGCTGCTCTCCTTCATCCCTTATGTTGGCACGTTGCTGGGCGTTATCACCTCCATATTACTGTCGCTCACGCAAAATCCGGGCTGGAGCGGGGTTATTCAGGTCTCCATCGTGTTTGCCTTCGGGCAGATGCTCAACGATTACGTCATCCAGCCGCGCTTTCTGGGCGACCGGGTGGGACTGCCGGCGGTGTGGGTTATTTTTTCCTTGTTCGCGGGCGGGGCGGCGTTTGGCTTTTTGGGCATTATGCTGGCTGTGCCTGTAACTGCCACGCTGGGCGTGCTGGCGCGCTACTGGCTGCGCCGCTACCTGCAATCGCCCCTCTATAAAGACATGCCGGAAGCCTAAGGCGCGGATGAAGCAGTTGGCGCTACCTTTTGCCGAGGCGCTGCATTACGCGGCCGAGGATTTTTGTCCTGCCCCCTCTAACGCCGCGGCGCGCGAATGGCTGCTGCGCACCGAGCGCTGGAATAATGGCCGGCTGGTGCTGTGGGGCGAGGCAGGCTGCGGCAAAACCCATTTGCTGCATATATGGGCCCAGGCCCACGGCGCGGAAATTCTCGAAAGTTTCGCCCTGGCCGGGCTGCGCCGCGTTACCCGCCCCATTGCGCTGGATGATGCCGATTTGGCCACGGACCCGGTGGCGTTGCTGCATTTGCTGAACATGGCGGCGGAAGCCGGGCAGCCCGTGCTGCTGGCCGCCCGCCTGCCGCCCGCCCGCATGGCCTATAAGCTGGCCGACCTTACCTCGCGCCTGCGCGCCGCCAGCGCGGTGGAAATACGCCCGCCGGAAGATGAGCTGCTGGCCCAGCTTCTCACCAAGCTCGCCGCCCAGCGGCAGCTTGCGCTCAGCATACCCGTGCGCAACGCGCTGCTGCTGCATTTGCCCCGGGCGCCCGCCTTTTACCGCGAGGCGGTGGCCCGGCTGGACCGCGCCGGGCTGGACCGCAACGCGCGCATAACCCGCGCCTTGGCGCTGGAAATCATCGCGGGACTCACGGCGGACGAAGGATAATGTTACAGATTCATCACACGCCGCTCACATAAGGGCTGCTATAGAGGCGATGATGGACCAGCTTACCGACGCCCCGCTCCTGGCCAAGGACGACTCCGCCCGTTTTATCAACCGCGAGCTGTCTTGGCTCGATTTTAATTTCCGCGTTGTTGGTGAGGCGCGGAACCCCCGCCACCCGCTGCTGGAGCGGCTGCGTTTTGTCTCCATCTCCGCCTCCAATCTCGATGAATTTTATTCTGTGCGCGTTGCCGGCCTTATTGGCCAGGAGCGCGCGGGCATTCTGGAGCGCTCGGCGGACGGGCTGACCCCGGCGCAGCAGCTCATCGCCATTAATGCCCGCGCCAAAGAGCTGGTCTCCGCCCAGCAGGCCGCCTTTTTGGAGCTGCGCGGGCTGCTCGCGAGCGCTGGTATCGTTATCTGCGCATCGGCTGAACTCACCTCGGACGATGCCGCCTTTCTCGACTCCTACTTCATGGAGCGGGTTTTCCCCGTGCTTACCCCGCTGGCGGTGGACCCGGCGCATCCTTTCCCCTTCATCCCCAATATGGGGCTGGTCATGGCGCTCTCGCTCACGCGCGATGATGACCGGGGCCAGATGTCCGCCCTCATCCCGCTGCCCGCCCAGGTGGAGCGTTTTGTGCGCTTGCCCGCCGGGGAGGGGCCGATACGCTTCATCATGCTGGAAGAGCTGGTAGCCATGAATATGAGCCGGCTTTTCCCCGGCTTCACCGTGCGCGGCTCCGGCCTGTTCCGCGTTATCCGCGATACGGATGTGGAATTTGAGGAAGAAGCGGAAGACCTTGTCCGCTCTTACGAAAGCGCGTTGAAGCGCCGCCGCCGTGGCATTGCCGTGGTGCTGACCATAGAGGCCAATATGCCGGCCGATTTGCGCGAGCTGGTGATAGACGCCATCGATGCGCCTTCTGGCCAGGTACATCTGGAAACCGGCCTTATCGGCATGGGCGATGTGAAGCAGCTTATCGTCGATGACCGGCCGGACCTGCTTTTCCCGCCCTATACGGCACGCTTCCCCGAGCGCATCCGCGATTTTGGCGGCGATTGTTTTGCCGCCATCCGCGCCAAGGATATTCTCGTTCACCATCCGTTCGAGAGTTTCGACGTCGTGGTGCAATTTCTCCGCCAGGCCGCCGCCGACCCCGCCGTGGTGGCCATTAAACAGACGCTGTACCGCACCAGCCGTGACAGCCCCATCGTCAAGGCGCTGATAGAGGCCGCCGAGGCCGGTAAATCCGTTACCGCCATGGTGGAGCTGCGCGCACGCTTTGATGAGGAGGCGAATATCCGCCTCTCCCGCGCGCTGGAGGCCGCCGGTGTGCAGGTGGTGTTTGGCTTTGTGGGGCTAAAGACGCACGCCAAGGTTAGCTATGTGGTGCGGCGCGAGGCTAATAACCTGCGCGCCTATGTGCATTTTGGCACGGGCAATTACCACCCGATTACCGCGCGCATCTACACCGACCTCTCTTTCTTCACCTGCGACCCCGCCTTGGCGCGCGATGCCGCGAGGCTGTTCAACTACATGACCGGCTATGCCCGCCCGGAAAAGATGGAGCAGCTCGCCTTCTCGCCGCTCACCACGCGCAAGACCATTGATACGTTAATCGACAATGAGATTGCCAATGCGCGCGGCGGCAAACCCTCTGGCATTTGGTTGAAGATGAACTCGCTGGTCGATGACCGGCTTATCGATCATCTTTACGAGGCCAGCCAGGCTGGTGTTCCCATCTCCATCGTCGTGCGCGGCATTTGCTGCCTGCGGCCTGGCGTGCTGGGGCTTTCGGAGAACATCAAGGTCAAATCCATCGTCGGGCGGTTTTTGGAACATGCGCGTATTTGCGTGTTCGCCGATGGCCACACGCTGCCCTCGCGCGATGCCAAGGTGTTCATGTCCTCGGCCGACTGGATGGCGCGCAATATGGATTTCCGGGTGGAGACTTTCGTGCCCATTCATAACCCCACGGTGCATGCGCAAATCCTCGATCAGATTATGGTCGTGAATTTGCGCGACGACGCGCAAAGCTCCATCCTGCACGCCGATGGCACATGGGAGCGCGTGACCCCGGGCGATCCGCCAGCCTCGGCGCATGAGTATTTCATGACCAACCCGTCGCTTTCTGGCCGTGGCTCGGCTTTGCATGGCGGGCTTTCGGTGGACCGCGCCAAGCCCAAATATAAGCGCCGGGTGGATTAAGGGCGGTCAGGCGGCGAGTGCGGCCGCGATCGACTGGCTGATTTGCCGTTCCAGCAGGCGTGATTGCGCCATCTCGGCCTCGCTTGGCGGCGGCAGGTGGATTGCGTTTTGAATCCAGAATAATGCGCCCATGAGCGTGAGCTGGTTATCCGTGAAATCTGGCTCGCCTGCCCGGGGCAGGGTGCTATGGATTGATCTCTCGATGACCGCGGCGTTTGGCGGCTTGATGGCGCTTCCCATGGCTTGCAGGGTTTGCAGTGGAAATCCGCCCGCAATGGGGACGAATTTTAGCTGGAATCGCGCGCTATCCTGGCTGTACCAAAGCTCTTTCCACCTCGTCCTTCCACCGCCATGCATCGCGATGACGCATTTTGTAGCATCAGCAGCGAGATAAAACCCGAGGCAAAGGCCGGGACTGTGGAAATTCCACGCC
>JAKBCX010000108.1 GCA_021807465.1 Pseudomonadota bacterium
TGCGGTGGGACAGGCTGGTGACGTCGCCCAGGCGGGTGAGACCGATGATGCGGAGGAAGCTGAGCTGGCTGGAGAGCAGAATGGCGATGGCCAGGGCGGCGCCGGCGGTGGCCAGGGGCAGGATTTGGCGGCGCAGGAGCAGGAGAAAGCCGATGTCAGCACAGGCGACGGCAAGAGGGGCGCGGGCGCCGGTAAGCAGGATAATGAGGAAATTGGTGGCGAGCGGCGCCAGAACGGCGCGGCGCGGTGCGGCGCAATACTCCATGAGTCCGGCATAGAGGCCGGTGAGCGCGAAACCGGCGAGGAAAGGCGGCTGGTCTGTGGCGCCGAGGCGCAGGGCGCCGAGTTCGATGCCGTAGAAATGGTCTATGCCCGCCGCGGCCAGGGCGGCGCTGAAGAGAACCGCGAAAAGTGGCGCCCATTGCATGGTTTTGATAATGGCGGCGCAAAAATCCCACGGCAGCCGGACGAAGGAAAAAAGAAACGGTGCGGCGGAGCCGGTGAGCGAGCGCAGAGAGGAAAGCAGGGTGAGGCCGGGGTATAGCCCGTGCATAATTCCGGTGCAGAACATGGCCGTGAAGGCAAAGGCAGGGTTGTAGCGGTCCCGCCTGGGGCCTGCGCGCAATGCGAGACTGGCAACGAGGGCCAGGCCATAGGCTTTCATGGCGCCCGAGATGGCTTCCTGCTGCGCCGCGCCTGCCCAGGCATCGGGCGAGGTGGACAGGGCGAGTACCCAGACGATGGCGGCGGGGAGCGGGTACAGCCAAGTGAGGGCTAGCAGGCAGAGCAGAATGAATACAACCAGAGCGAGAATCATGCGCCTGTCATAGCTGCAATTTTGGTCCGGGGGTTGAGATTTTTACGGCGAGCCGCGACAGTGCGGGCATGATTTTAAATGCGTCTGTTACGGGTGAAGGCGAGCCGGTGGTGTTGGTGCACGGGCTGTTTGGGGCGGCGCGCAATTTGGGGATTCTCACCCGCGCGCTGAGTCAGCAGGCCAGGGTAATTGCGCTGGATTTACGCAACCATGGCGAGAGTCCGCATGGTTTGCCGATGGATTTTGCCACCATGGCGGCCGATGTGGCGGAGACGCTGGAAAGCCTGGGTATTTCCCGGTTCAAAATCGCGGGGCACTCGCTGGGCGGCAAAACGGCGATGGCGCTGGCGCTGACGCGGCCCGGAATGGTGGCGCGGCTGGTGGTGATGGATATAGCGCCCATTACCTATGACCATGATTATGAGGATTATGTGATGGCGATGCTGGCCATGCCGCTTTCGCCTGGGCTGACGCGGGGGGAGGCCGATGCGTATCTGGCACAGACAGTGAAGGCGGCGCCAATGCGGGCGTTTTTGTTGAATAACCTGGTTCTGGGCGGGCAGCCGCGCTGGCGTGTGGGGTTGCGGGAAATTCAGGCGGCGATGCCGGATTTGCTGGCCTGGAAGGAATTGCCCGGCGAGCGCCCCTATACTGGCCCTACGCTGTTTTTGCGCGGAGCAGAGAGTGGCTATGTGACCCAGGCGGCGGAGGGGACCATTGATGCGCTCTTCCCCCATGCCAGGCGCGAGAGCATTGAGGGCGCGGCGCACTGGCTGCATGCGGATAAGCCGCGTGAGGTGATTGCCGCGCTGAAGGCGTTTTTGTTCGATGAGTGAGCAGTTTGACGTTGCCGTGATTGGCGCGGGGATGGTGGGGGCTTCGGTTTCCGCCAGGCTGGGCGCCACGCATAAGGTGGCGCTGCTGGAGATGGAGGCGCAGGCGGGCTTCCATACCACTGGGCGCTCGGCGGCGATCTGGATTCGTAATTACGGGCCGCCGGATGTGCGCGTGCTGACGGGGCTTTCCTACGATTTTTACCAGAACCCGCCTGAGGATATTGGCACGGACAGGCTCGCTGTGGGGCGGCGGGTTTTGTATTTGGCGCCCGCCGCGCAAACCGGGGCGCTGGATGCGTTGATCGCGCAGGATTTGGGAATTGAGGAAATCTCGATGGCGCGGGCCAAAGAGATTTGCCCGGCGATTATCGATGGTTATGCGATGCGGGCCGGGCTGGAATCCGACGGGTTCGATATGGATGTGGCGGCACTCCACCAGTTTTTTCTGCGCCGGATGCGCGCGGCGGGCGGACAGTTGATGCTGCGCCATAAGGCTGGGCGGATTGAGCGCAAGAATGGCGTGTGGGAGGTGGAAACCTCCAGTGGGGCCGTGATTACCGCGCCGGTGGTGGTGAATGCCGCCGGAGCCTGGGGCGACGAGGTGGCGCGGATTGCCGGCTTGCAGCCCATTGGGCTGGTGCCATGCCGGCGGACGGCGGCGATTATCGACCCCGCGCCGTGGGATGTGGAGCATTGGCCGCTTGTGCAGTCCGCCGCGCATGATTGGTATATACGCCCCGAGGCGCGCGCAAAGCTGATGGTGACGCCGTGTGATGAAACACCGGACGTGCCGCATGACGTGCAGCCCGAGGAGCTGGATGTGGCCATTGGCATAGACCGGATGCAGCAGGCGCTGGATATTAATGTGCGCCGGGTGGAGCATAGCTGGGCCGGGTTGCGCACGTTTACGCCGGACCGTTCGCTGGCGTTTGGGTGGGATAACGCCGTGCCGGGATTTTTCTGGTGTGTGGGCCAAGGCGGGTATGGGATTCAGACGGCACCGGCGGCAAGTGTGCTGGTGGCGGCAATGGTGAAGGGCGAAGACCCGGGACCGGCGGGGCGGATTATTCCCAAAATCAACCCGATGCGGTTCCGTTAATATGGGTTTACCACGCAAGGTTGTGCTTGCGTGGCTGGGTCTCTCGCCGCTATGCGTAGCGCATGAAAGGTGAGTGGGGTTCTGCCTGCCTGCCCAGGCATGTACCGGCTATGGCTGGAGGGAGGGCGGCATGAGGCGCTTGCGCGTGGCGTGGCTGCCTGATGGCAAGAGGCTGCATCTGAAGGAAGGGGCGCTTGATCTCATCATTCAGGCATTTGGCCGCCCGCCCGAGGTGGGGCGGGCCTATGATGCGTGTATTGAGCGGGCACGGGCGCTGACCGTGGAACTGACGGAGGACTTACCGCTTTTGCAGGCGGGTAAGGCGGCGGCGGGGGCTGTTGGCCAACGTATTCTGGCCGCTTGCAAAGGGTTGGACGTGCCAGGGCTGGCGGCGCTGCACGGGGCAGTGGCTGACGAGTTATGTGCTGCGATGGCGGCAGCCGGCAAAGTTGAACGGGCTTTTGTGAATAACCGTGGCGTTTTGTCGTTTCATTTGGCGGAAGGGCAGAGTTTGACACCAGCCATGATGGATTGGCCGGCTTACCAGCGTTATAACGTAACGGTGCCGGTGAGTTCCGCGCTGCGTACGCGCGGTTTGGCGGCGTCTGGCTGGGTTTACGATGGGCTGGCGCTGGGCTGGGTGAACCGGATTCATGTGGCGGCGGAATCAGCGGCGTTGGCCGCGGCCTGCCTGGGGGCAATAGCCGTGAAAATGCGGCCTGAGGGCGGCGGGGTGATGCACCAAGCCGAGGCGGTGCGGCCCGGCTGCGTGCTGGGGAGTTTGGAGGTGTACGCCCCCGTGCCGGTAAGCGGGCTGGAGGCTGAGGCCACACTGCAACGCGGTGTGGTGAAGGCACAGGCCTTGATGGAGGCTGGAACGATTACGCTAGCGGCAATAGAGCTGGGAGAGGTTTACCGCCTGATTGCACCGCCGCATTACAGCCTGAAGGCCGTGATGAGCTTGGGCGAGAACACCTGAAAGGGTGCTGGATTGGAGAAAATTTGACTGGACATATTGCTTTGCGAAAGCCCTGTTCTATGAAAGCGGCGCAAGAATTGTCCAGAATCTGAAAAGGAGTTCTCCGTATGACCGCTTATATGGTGGTGACGCTCGATGTGCATGATCCGTCTTGGGTGAAAGAATACATGGCAGCGGTGCCGGATATTTATGAGCGTTATGGCGGCAAGCGCATTGCCTCTTCAGGCCCGGTGACTGTGGCGGAGGGCGAGGCGCCCGTGCCGAAGACGATGATCCTGTTCACCTTCCCCACCGAGACGGCGATTCACGATTTTCTGGCCGATCCTGAGTACGCACCGTGGAAGGCGCAGCGGCTAAGCGGGGCCAAGACGGTGATTTGGACGTTTGAGAACAAGTTACGGCCGGATCAGAGATAGAATTGGGCCGCGCCCATGGGTAGTGCGGGCGCGGCGGGTGGTAAGTTTTAAGCCGCGTTCGCTGGTTCATCCAAATCCAGCGCGTAGCCGGCGGCGCGTACGGTACGAACTACATCGATCTCGCCGGGGCCGTTAATGGCTTTGCGCAGGCGGCGTATATGCACGTCCACGGTGCGCGGCTCCACATGAATGTCGCGGCCCCAGACGGCGTTCAGCACATCCTCGCGCGAGAAAACGCGTTTGGGATGGCGGAGAAAAAATTCCAGCAGGCGAAACTCGGTGGGGCCGAGATGCAGGGCGCGGCCATTGCGCAGCACGCGGTGCGAGGCGGGGTCCAGCGAGATGTCATGGAAATTGAGCTTCAGCTTCTGCGGCACCGAGCCGGAGCGGCGCAGCAAGGCGCGGATGCGGGCGATGAGCGCTTCGGTGGAGAAGGGCTTGGTGATGTAGTCATCTGCCCCGGTATCCAGCCCGCGCACGGCGTCCTGGTCCTCGGCGCGGGCGGTGAGCATGATGATGGGGAGCTGGCGCGTGGCCGGGCGGCGGCGCAGTTGGCGGCATAGCTCGATGCCCGACATGGTGGGCAGCATCCAGTCCAGCAGCAGCAAATCGGGCGCGGCTTCGGTAATGCGGGTCAGTGCTTCGCCGCCATCGCCTGCATCCTCGACGCGAAAACCCTGCTTTTCAAGATTATAGCGTAGCAGAGTGACAAGCGGGGCTTCGTCTTCAACAATGAGGATGTAGGGTTTGCTGGCGTCGGACATGGCTATGCATCGATGTTGTGGATATAGGCCGAGGTTTGGTCGCCCTTGGGGCGGAAATCCGGCAGATTTTCGCCGGTGATGGCGTAATAGGTCAGCTCGGCGATGTTGGTGGTATGGTCGCCGATGCGCTCGAGATTTTTGGCAATGAAAAGCAGATGCGTGCAAGCCGTGATGTTGCGCGCATCTTCCATCATGTAGGTAATGAGTTCGCGGAAGATGGTGTTGTAGAGGTCGTCCACCATCTGGTCGGCGCGCCAAACGGCGATGGCCTTGTCGGGGCTGGCTTCGCCCACCGTGTCTATACAGCTTTTCAGATTCTGCTGCACCAGCATAGACATTTGCCGGAGGCTGGACAGTGCGAAGCCGCTGGCGACCTGGTTGACCACGATGGAGCGCTTGGCGATGTTGGCGGCGTAGTCGCCAATTCGCTCCAGGTCGGTAACAACCTTCAACGCTTGGATGACATGGCGCAGATCGTCCGCCACGGGCTGGCGCAGGGCAAGCAGGCGCACGGCGAACTGCTCCACCGCATGCTGCTCGGCATCGATCGCGGGGTCGTTTTCGATAACGCGGGCGGCCAGCTCGGCATTACGGGTGAGCAGGGCGGTGGTGGCATCGGCTACGGCGCGCTCCACCAGCCCGCCCATGGTGGCGATCATGTCGCGCAGCTTCTTCAGATCCGCTTCGAAGCTGGTGACGATATGTTTCGGTTCGCTGGGCATGAAGGACTCCGTTAGCCGAACCGGCCGGTGATGTATTCTTGCGTTTTGCGCTCGCGCGGTGCGGTGAAAATCTGGCTGGAGGGGCCAGCTTCCACCAATTCGCCCAAATAGAAAAAGGCCACCTGGTCGGCGCAGCGGCCGGCCTGCTGCATGTTGTGTGTAACGATGACGATGGTGAAATCTTGCTTTAGCTCGTCCACCAGCTCTTCGATTTTAAGCGTGCTGATGGGGTCGAGCGCGGAGGTCGGCTCGTCGAGCAGTAGAACCTCGGGCCGGACGGCAATGGAGCGGGCAATGCAGAGGCGCTGCTGCTGGCCGCCGGAAAGGCCGAGCGCGGAGCTGTGCAGGCGGTCTTTCACCTCGCCCCACAGGGCGGAGCGGGTAAGCGCCCATTCCACGCGCTCATCCATGTCCGCCTTGCTCAGCTTCTCGTGCAGGCGGACGCCGAAGACCACGTTCTCGTAGATGGATTTGGGGAAGGGGGTGGGTTTTTGGAACACCATGCCGACGCGGCGGCGCAGCAGGTTGAGGTTCAGGCTGGGGTCCAGAATGTTCTGGCCGCCGATCATCACCTCGCCCTCGGCGCGCTGGCCGGGGTAGAGGTCGTAC
>JAKBCX010000109.1 GCA_021807465.1 Pseudomonadota bacterium
TAGCCGCCCGGCACCCGGCACCTATAAGGCCGGACAACACCCTGTAGCCCGGCGCCTGCTCCGCCCCTTCGGCCAGAGCAATATCGCGGTGCTCCAGCTCCTCCTGGCGGAACTGCTCCACCGTCTCGCGCAGCCCGGCTTCGTCCTCGCCCAAAGCATCGCGCTGGGCGGTGTAATGCTCGTTTATGGCGTTCTCCACCGCCACGGTGCAGGCCATGGCGGCCTTGGGGCCAAGTGCCGCGGTGGCTGCCCCCAGCGCGAAACCCGCCACATGCCAAAACGGCAGCAGCGCGGTGGGGCGCACGCGGCGCTTGGCGATCATTTCCGAAAACGCATCGAGATGCACCTGCTCCTGCGCCTTCATGTGCTCAAGCTGCGCCGCGTGCGGCCCGCGCCCCAGCACGGCAATCTGCCCGGCATAAATGCGCGCGGCGCCATACTCACCGGCATGGTCCACACGGATGAAACGCTTTACCTGCTCGCTCATTTGAATCGCCTTACCTTTGCCCGCGCGGCATAAAGCAGCAGCGCCGCCGCAAACAGCAGCGCGCCGATGAAGTCCATCTGCGCCATGGAAATAGGCAGGGCATGGATGAGATAAACCGGCCTGTCGCACGGCACGGCGGGGGTAAGCGGCAAAGCCTGGCCCGGGGTGAGCGCGCCATTACATTCCGGCAAAGGCGATTTCCACCAGCCGAACTCCACCCCCGCATGCAGCCCGGCAATGGCCACATCGCCCAGCATTACCAGCCCGGCCAGCCCCAGCAGCCAGCGCGCGGCACGTGGGCGCGAGAGCCAGGCCAGCAGCCCCAGCACGGCCACAATGCGGTAGGGCCAGCGCTCCAGCAGGCATAATTCGCACGGCATAAGCAGTAGCACATATTGCGCGAAATAGGCGGTGCCCAGCGCCAAAAGCGCCGCCAGCATCGTAAGGAAGCCCGCGAGACGGTGTGTCATGGCACGGGCATAGCCCAGTTTTACCGTGCCTTAAAGGCGCCCCCTGTTTTCACACCGCCGCCAGAGTAGAGTTTGCAAACAGGCTCTCAGAGGATAAACCGCGACAAATCGCCCTTTGCCGCCAGCGGGGCCACGCGCTCATGCACATAGGCCGCGTCGATGGTCACGCTATCGCCAGAACGGTCGGAAGCGGTGAAGCTGATTTCCTCCAGCAGCCGCTCGATCACCGTGGCCAGACGCCGCGCGCCAATATTCTCGACGCGGTCGTTAATGTCGAAAGCCAAGCCCGCAATGGCGTCCACCGCGTCATCGGTGAAATTCAACGCCACATTCTCGGTGCCAAGCAGGGCCGTGGATTGTTTCAGCAGAGAATGTTCCGTGTCGGTGAGAATACGCCTGAAATCCTCCCGCGTGAGCGAGTTCAGCTCCACACGGATGGGCAGGCGCCCCTGCAGCTCGGGCAGCAGGTCCGACGGCTTGGCCACATGAAAGGCGCCCGAGGCAATGAAGAGAATATAATCCGTCTTCACCGGGCCATATTTGGTGGAAACCGTGGTGCCCTCGATCAGCGGCAGCAAATCGCGCTGCACGCCCTCGCGCGACACATCGCCGCCACGGAACCCGCCTTCGGTATGGGCGCAGATCTTGTCGATCTCATCGAGAAACACAATGCCGTTCTGCTCGGCATGGCCCAGCGCGTCCTTCGTCAGCGCCTCGGTATCCAGCAGCTTGTCGGCTTCCTCGCGCGCCAAGGCGCGGCGGGCTTCGGGCACCAGCATCTTCTTCTTGGTCGCGGGGCGGCCAAACATACCCTTCATCATATCGCCCAGATTAATCGCCCCACCCTGCGGCATGTTAGGCAAATCAATCACACCAATCGGCGTACCGGAGCTTTCAGTCAGCGAGACCTCAATCTCCTTATCCTCCAGTTCGCCCGCGCGCAGCATACGGCGGAATTTCACCCGCGTATCGGCGGAGGCCCCCTCGCCCACCAAGGCGGTAATCAGCCGCTCCTCGGCGGCAAGCTCGGCCTTGGCCTCCACGCCCTTGCGGTTCTGCTCGCGCAGCATGGTGATGGAAGCCTCCACCAGGTCGCGCACGATGCTCTCCACATCGCGGCCCACATAGCCCACCTCGGTAAACTTGGTGGCCTCCACCTTAACGAAAGGTGCCTGCGCCAGTTTGGCCAGGCGGCGGGCAATCTCGGTCTTGCCGCAGCCGGTCGGGCCAATCATCAGAATGTTCTTCGGCACCACCTCATCGCGCACATCCTCGGGCAATTGCAGGCGGCGCCAGCGGTTTCGCAGCGCAATGGCCACGGCGCGCTTGGCATCGTTCTGGCCGATGATGAAACGGTCTAGCTCGGAGACAATCTCGCGGGGCGAGTAAACAGGTGCGTCCATTATAGCGATTCTACAATCAGGTTATCATTCGTGTAGATACAAATATCGGCGGCGATTTTCATGGCCCGCCGGGCGATCTCCTCGGCCGAAAGGTCCGGCACGGTCATCAGTGCGCGCGCGGCGGAAAGCGCGTAATTGCCGCCGGAGCCGATGGCGATAATGCCATCCGTTGGTTCCAGCACATCACCATTGCCGGTCAACGTGTAACCATGCTCCTTGTCGGCCACGATCAACATGGCCTCCAGCCGGCGCAAATAGCGGTCGGTGCGCCAATCCTTGGCCAGCTCCACGCAGGCGCGCTCCAACTGGTTGGGAAAGCGCTCCAGCTTGCTCTCCAGCCGCTCCAGCAGGGTAAAGGCGTCAGCCGTGGCGCCGGCGAAACCGGCCAGCACATTGCCGCCGCCAATGCGCCGTACCTTGCGCGCATTGCCCTTCACCACCGTATTGCCCAAGGAAACCTGGCCGTCGCCCGCCACTACCACTTGGCCGCCGCGGCGGACGGAAAGAATGGTCGTGCCATGCCAGCCGACCGGATCATAATGTTCAGTCATGCGCCAAGACATGGCATTGCCCCCTGCCCTTGCCAAGGGCAGCCCGCAATGCGCGCGGCTTGCCCCTGCCTTGCTGCATTATGGATTAGATTTTACCGTCTTTGTGCAACATAGTGCAATTTTCCATCCCCCTCCCCCTTTGTTACCAGCCCAAAAATTGGTAACGCCCGCCAATGGCTTCCGAATTGAACCGCTGACATGACCCAACCCGACGACAGCCAGCTCCTGCCCCATCTGGGCCAGAGGGTGAAACTCGCCCGCGCCCGGCGCGGCATGACGCGCCGCATTCTGGCCGAAGAGGCTGATGTGTCCGAACGGCATCTCGCCAATCTCGAATCCGGCACGGGCAATGTGTCTGTGCTGGTGCTGGCGCAGGTGGCCCAGGCGCTGGGCTGCTCGCTGGCCGAATTGCTGGGCGATGAGACCACCAGCTCGCCGGAATGGCTGATGGTGCGCCGCCTGCTGCATGACCGCACCCCGGCGGAACTAGCGCGGGCGCGCCAGGCGCTGTCGGAGTTATTCGGCAGCAGCACGGCGGCACAAGGGCGGCGCGACCGCATCGCGCTGGTAGGCCTGCGCGGCGCGGGCAAATCCACGCTTGGGCAGATGGCAGCCGATGAGCTGGGAGTGCCGTTTATAGAGCTGCGCGCGGAAATCACCCGCATCGCCGGGTGCGCGCCCATTGAAATTCAAGCGCTATACGGCTCCAACGCCTATAGGCGCTACGAGCGCCAGGCGCTGGAGGAGGTGCTGCGCGACAACAAGGCTTGCGTAATTGCCACCGCCGGCGGGCTGGTGGGCGATACGGCCACATTCGGCCTGCTGCTGCAAAACTGCCTCACCGTATGGCTACAGGCGGAGCCGGAGGACCATTATGCCCGCGTGCTGGCCCAGGGCGACCAGCGCACCATGCCCGGTAACCGCAATGGCGTGGATGATATACGCCTGACCCTGGAAAGCCGCGCGGGTTTCTATGCCAAGGCGGATCTCACCTACAACACCAGCGGCAAAACCCTGAATGAATCCTTCCAGGGTTTGATGACGCTGCTACGGCGGGAAACCGGCCGCGCGCCATAAACCCATGGCGCGCAACCCGCTCTACGATGCAGGGTGGCAAGCACGGCTGAATGCCGCCGAAGACATGCTGGAAGCCGCCCGGCGGGACGAGGCGCAGCTTGCCGCCGCCAGCTTCGCCAGTAACGCCCATCGCAGCGCCATAGTCCGGCTGGATACCGCCCGCGCCGCCTACCGCGCCGCTTGGCTGGCGCAGTTCGAAACCATTGCCGATTACGCCTTCTGGCGCTTCTCCACGCTGGAGGAAGGGCCAGACGGTTTTGCCCTGGCCCGCGACCCATCCGCCTTCACCAGCCTGGAGGCGGTGGACGAAGCCTTTACCCGCGCCGAACGCGATGCGCGCGAGGGCACGCTGGAGCAGCGCTTCCGCCTGGCAGTGGGGCAGCCCGCCGGTCTCGCCGCCTTCGCCCCGGGCATGGGCACCATCTCCTCGTGGCGCCGCTTCGGCGAAATCGACGCTATGGTGAGCTTCTGCCAAGCGGGAGATTTGTTCCATATCTGCCTCGCCCATCCGTGGGGCGGGCTGGCCAAGCAGAAATCCAACGAAATCTTCCGCGCCATCGCCACACAGCTCACGCGCGAGACGATTCTGCTGCTGGCACCCGGGGCCGCACCCGTCTTCGCCGAAGGCGGGCACCGCCAGGCCCGGAACCGCGAGCTGATCCGCGCGGTAAACGACTGGGCTGAAAAATTCCGCTTCTACCGGCATTTACTGCCCGAGCGCGGCTTGCGCGAGGCGTTTTGCGCCGTCAGCATGGTATGGAACGGGGCGGGGTGGATAGACCCGGACTGGTCGGCGCAAATCTATGACCGCTTGCCAGCGGCGTTGCGCGAGGCCGGGAGCCTGCCTGCCCCGCCCGCCTTGTTTGCTCCGCCCTGAGGATTGCATGAGCCGCATTGCCTACCTCGCCGGTCCCGACGTGTTTCTGCCCGATGCCGCCGGCATGGCGGCACGCAAAATCGCGCTCTGCGCGGCATACGGCATTACTGGTATCGCCCCATTCAACCCCGGCCTCGATTTCAGCCAGCCACCTAGCCTATTGTGGAGGCAGATTTACAAGGATGATGTCGCGATGATGCACAAGGCAGACATCATCATCGCCAACCTCACCCCGTTCCGCGGCGCCTCGGCCGATGCGGGCACTTTGGTAGAGCTGGGCTGGTTTCTGGGCACGGGCAAACCGGCTTACGGCTATTCCAACAACGCGGAAAACTTTGCCGCGCGCAGCCAAGCACAAATGGCGGCGCTGCCAGACGAGCTGCCCGGCACCGCCGTGGAGGATTTCGGCCTGGCGGATAACCTTATGGTGGAAGGCGCGCTGGATGGCGGGCTGATACTGCCGCCAGACGGCGTTTCGCGGCCATTCGAGTCACTGGAGATTTTCGAGCTTTGCTTGCAGCGCCTTACGGCGCGAGGCGATAGCCCCCGCCTTCCGTAATCAGGAGGCGCGAGATGGAGGTATCTGGCTCGATCTTCTGGCGCAGGCGGTAGATATGCGTCTCCAGCGTATGGGTGGTAACGGCGGCGTTGTAGCCCCACACCTCGCCCAGCAGCAGCTGGCGGCTCACCGGGCGGCCATTGGCACGGTAGAGAAACTTCAAAATCGCCGCCTCCTTATCCGTCAGGCGGATGCGCTTGCCATTGGCGTCCTGCAATTGCCGCGCCGAGGGGCGGAAGCTATACGGGCCAATCTGGAACACCGCATCTTCCGAGGTCTCGAAAGCGCGCATCTGCGCCCGCAGCCGCGCCAGCAACTCGTTGATACGGAAGGGTTTGGCGATATAGTCATTAGCCCCCGCATCCAGCCCGCGCACCACGTCCGACTCCTCGGCCGAGGCGGTGAGCATAATAACCGGCGCCTTAAGCCCGCGCTCGCGCAGCTTGCGGCAGAAATCCCGCCCATCGCCATCCGGCAGCCCCACATCCAGCAACAGCGCATCAAACCGCGTACCGCCATCCAGCACAGTCTCGGCGGCGGCCAGGCAATCCGCCTCATGCGGGGCAAATTCGCCGTCCATCTCCAGTTGCTCGATCAGCGCGGTACGCAAAGCCGTATCGTCGTCCACCACAAGAATAGGCCGCTGACCCGACATTCTGCTCTCCTTTTCGTTACCACGACCATAACGTTAAACCTGC
>JAKBCX010000110.1 GCA_021807465.1 Pseudomonadota bacterium
GATGCGATCAGCGGGGGTGACCTACTTCTGGCCGCCTCTTTGCCAATGGGACCGGAGAATAGAGCGCCGTGCGTATTGCCAGTATTGTTGTGCTTGTGTTGGTGCTGGGTCTCAGTGCTGCCACAGTGGCGTTGATCCGCAGCCCGATCCCATTGTTTGACTGGTTTTCCAACCCTGTTGCCGCCTTAAAGCTGAACCAGGGAGAAAACCCCGCGCCTGTGCAGCTGGTTCGCCCAGCGGTGCAGCCGCTTTCCGCCATGGCGCAGCTTGGCAAGGCGATTTTCTTCGATAAGACTTTATCTGCCTCTGGCGAGATGTCTTGCGCCTCTTGCCACAGCCCTGCGCATAGCTATGGCCCGCCGAATGGCCTGCCGGCGCAATTTGGCGGCCCCGCGCTGAAGAGCCAGGGCATGCGCGCCGTGCCGTCGCTGATGTATCTCAACTATCAGCCTAATTTTTCCGTCGGCCCAGACCCGGCCGGAGACAATGACAAGCCGGTGCCGTTGCCGCAATTAATTGCCGCCGCCAAAAATGCCAAGCGCGTGATCAAGACCGCACAGAGCACGGCGCAGACCGCCGTTAATCTTGTACCAGTAGGCGGGTTGTTTTGGGATGGCCGCGTGAACACGCTGCAGGCCCAGGCCATGGGGCCGCTGCTCAGCCCGTTCGAGATGGATGGTGGAAGTGTGGCGGAGGTTGCCGCCAAGATGCAGGCGGCACCTTACGCGCATTATTTCACTGAGCTGTTCGGCGCCAATGTTTTTCACGATCAGCCTCTTGTTGTTTCTGAGGCCATGTTTGCCGTGGCGCGCTACCAGATCGAGGCGCCGGATTTTCACCCCTATAGCAGCAAATACGATGCCTGGCTGGAGGGCAAGGCGCACCTGACCCGGCAGGAGATGCGTGGTTATATATTGTTTAACGATCCTGACAAAGGAGATTGCGCGGCCTGCCATCTCAGCCAGCCATCGCCCGATGGTCAGCCGCCGCTGTTTACCGACCACCAGTATGAGGCACTGGGAGCGCCGCGCAACCCGCATCTCGCCGCCAATGACAATCCCAGCTATTATGATCTGGGAATCTGTGGTCCGTACCGTGATGATTTGAAAAACCAGACGCAATATTGCGGGATGTTCCTTACTCCAACCTTGCGCAATAGCGCCACGCGGAAGGTATTCTTCCATAATGGCGTGTTCCATACGCTACAGCAGGTGCTCGACTTCTATAATTTCCGCGATGTTGATCCGGGGCGGATATATCCCAAGGGGCCGGATGGCAAGGTGGCGAAATTCAACGATCTACCTGCAAAATATATCGCGAATATCGATGATACCGATCCGCCGCTTAACCGTAAGCTGGGAGAAAAACCCGCGCTGACACCTGCGGAGGAAGAGGACATTATCGCGTTCATCAAAACCCTGAATGACGGCTATTATACACCGCAGGCGGAAGCGGCGGCCAAATAGCAAGCTGGCCGGGCAGGGCGGGATAAGTTATCACGCGCTATGTTTTTGCCCGGCTGGATGACCATTCTGATTGCGCCGATTATTGGCAGCTGGCTTGGCGTGCTGGTGCGGCGCTGGCCGCAGGGGCGGCCCGTGGCGTTTGCGCGCTCAGCCTGCGAGCATTGCGGGCATGTGCTTGGCCCGCTCGATATGGTGCCGTTATTCAGCTTCATCTGGCTACGCGGGCGCTGCCGGTATTGCCGCGCGCCTATTGGCTGGTTTCATTTAGCCATCGAGCTTGCGGCGCTGGCGGTGGCTGTTGCGGCCGTATGGGCAGGCGGGCCGGTTTGGGTGAATGCCGCCCTGGGCTGGGCGCTGCTTACGGCAGCGTGGATTGACGCCGAGACGCTCCGCCTGCCCGACATCATCACCTTGCCGCTCACTTTGGCGGGGCTGTTGGTATGCTGGCTGGAGCAGCCGCAGGCCATATACAACCACGCCGCGGCGGCGGCTTTGGGTTACATTTTCTTTCGTGGTGTGAATTTTGCCTATTACCGCCTGCGCCACAGACATGGGCTGGGGGAGGGGGACGCCAAGCTGCTGGCCGCCGCTGGTGCCTGGCTTGGTTTGGCGGCTTTGCCCTACACCGTATTTGGGGGCGCCTTGGCGGGCATTGCCATGGCGCTGGTTGCCATGCGCGGCCAGTTGCACGCCACGCTGCGCATACCTTTTGGCCCGGCTTTGGCGCTTTCGTTTTTCCTGCTACGCTTATGGGGCAGCTAGAAGGGGGCGCGATGTCTTTCCTCTCCACGGCCCAGGGCGGTGATGCGCCGGCTGAAATTGTTATTGAGCCGCTTAGCAAGGATATTGGCGGTTTTCCCGTTCTGCGCGCCTTGCCGCATGCCAAGAGGCGTGCTGTTGGCCCGTTCATCTTTCTCGACCAGATGGGGCCTGCCAGTTTTGCGCCAGGGCAAGGGATTGATGTGCGGCCACACCCGCATATTGGTTTGGCGACGCTCACCTACCTTACCGAAGGCTCTCTGTTTCACCGCGACACGCTGGGCAGCGCGCAGGAAATTCTGCCGGGCGCCGTAAACTGGATGACGGCCGGGCGCGGCATCGCGCATTCCGAACGCTCGCCGCTGAAGGCGCGTGGTACCGAGCGCCGCATGACCGGCGTGCAGTGCTGGCTGGCCCTGCCGCATGCCCATGAGGAGGCCGAACCAGCCTTCTACCATTACGATGCCGCCGATATGCCGATGCTCAACGATACGGGGGTGTCGCTGCGCCTGCTGGCCGGGCAGGCGTTTGGTGCCGGCTCGCCAGTGCGCGTGTATTGCTCGACGTTTTATGCCGATGTGCATCTGGCGGCGGGTGCGGCTGTGCCGCTGCCGGATGAGCATGAGGAGCGGGGGGTGTACCTGCTGGAGGGCGAGGTTGAGATCGCCGGCGCATCCTATGGCGCGCCGGTATTACTGGCCTTCCGTCCAGGAGACCGTGTGACCATCCGTGCTACGCATAATGCGCGTTTTATGATGCTTGGTGGCGAAGCTTTGGATGGGCCGCGCCATCTTTGGTGGAATTTCGTGTCCTCATCCAAGGAGCGGATAGATCAGGCCAAGGCGGATTGGGTGTCGGGTGCCTTTGGCCTGGTTCCTGGCGACGATAAGGAATGGATCCCGCTGCCGGGATGAAAAACGCCCGCCTTGCGGCGGGCGTTTTGTAAAAGGCTCAGGCGTTTGGCTTAAGCCTCGGCAAGAACGTCGGCATTTGCCTTGAACATGCCCATTACGTCGCCGGAGGTAATGGGGCGTTTGGTGCCGTTATCCGGGCGTGCGCCGCCTGAGGATTTGGGCGCCAGGTCAACGCCTTTGGCTTTGGCCTGGGCACGCAGCGCGGCCACGGTCAGCTCTTCTTTTTTGTGATGTTTGAACGGATCGAACCGGAACCATTTCATCGCGTTCAGGTGCGTCACCTTGTCGATCTGCACATCGGTCAGGTTCTTCACCGACTCCCACAGATATTCCGGCACTTCCGGCCATAGCGTGTCGGAATGCGGATAGTCGCACTCATAGGCGATGTTGTCCTCGCCGATTTCATCGATGTTCTTCAGCCCGAACTTGTCGTCGATGAAGCAGTTGAGGAAGTGCTTCTTGAACATCTCGCTTGGCTTCACCTTCTGGAACAGCGAGTTTGTCCAGGCCTTATGGCGCCAGTTGGAGAAATCGGCGCGTTCCATGAAGTATGGCACCCAGCCGATGCTGCCTTCGGAAATCGCCACGCGCAAATTGGGGTATTTCCAAAGCGCCTCAAGCTGCAGCCAGTCGGCGGCGCCGATGGCGACGGACATCGGCATGGTGGAAATCCAGGCTTCGATTGGCGTTTCCATCGAGGCGTGTGGGGCAGGGTTGCCGGCGCCGATATGGATGCAAACGGTAATGTCGAGGTCAGCCAGGGCCTTATACATCGGCGCCCAATATTCGTTATGGATGCTGGGCAGGTCCTGCTTGGTCGGGTTGTCGTTGAGGTACACCGAGGTGCAGCCCTTGGCGGCGATGCGCTTCAGCTCGGCCACTGTGGCGTCCATGTCCCAGGTCGGTAGAATGCCGCAGGGGATGAAACGGCCCGGGTAGGCGCCGCACCATTCGTCAATATGCCAGTCATTGTAAGCCTGCATGTGGCGCAGGGCGAGCTTCTTGTCTGGCGCGCGGTGGAAGGTGGCGCCGTCGAAGCCAATGGAATTGCCGAAATTGAGCGAGGCGGCGATGCCGTTCGCATCCATGTCGGCTACGCGTGCATCCACGTTGTAACAGCCGGCGCGAAGCTGATCGAGCGCGGTCGGCTCCATGCCGTATTCCTCAAACGGACGGCCTACCACGGCATTCAGGCCCACGGAGGGCTTCTTCATGCCCTGGTAGCTCCAGAAATTCTTGCCGCGCTTGTCGGTTAGCAGTTTCGGCGCGCTGGCCAGCAGGTCCGCGGGGAGGTGCTTGTCGAACAGCTCCGGGGGTTCGCAAATGTGATCATCGACGCTGATGATCACCATATCTTCCATCTTCATATTCCGGCTCCTTGGATGAACCTTTTGGAAATTTCTAGCCCTAACAGCAGCTTAGCTGGCAAGCCGTGGCCTTAAGCCAAAACCGCCAGCACTGTTTGGACAATTATACACCTGTGTTGGAAATTGAAAACCCCCAATATGTTAGTTTTAAGGAGGGCTGGAAGCCGCTTCTGCGGCGTCGAATTCGTCCACGAAATCGAAGGCATCATGCACCAGGCTCTGGTAGGTGCGGACAAAAATCTCGCGCATTTTGCCATCCGAGATTACCATGGGCTTGTTAGTCCGCACGGCCTTCAGGCAAAGGCGAGCCACCTTATCGGCGGGGCGGAATACCAGCTTGTTATGCTCGACGAATGAGGATGAGACATGCACCTCTTCATCCGTCGGCCCGCCAAAGCGCTCTGGCCGGTAGCTCATATTCTTTGCCTTCATGTTGCTCACAACACCACCTGGGCACAGCACGGTGGCGCCCACGCCATATTCGGCGGCTTCCAGGTTCAAATTCAGCATTAACCCGATAACGCCCATTTTGGCTCCGGAATAGGGGGCGTGGTACGGAATCCAATGCGGCATCAGCCCGGCGGTGGAGGCTGTGGCGAAAATATGCCCGTCGCGCGCCTTTACCATATCAGGGTAGAAGGCGAGAATGCAGTTGGTGACCCCCATCATGTTTACATGAATGATCCAGTCCACATCGCTCTCGCTCATATCGGTAACTTTTTCGAACGATGTAGCTCCGGCATTGGCGAAGAGCAGAGAAACACGGCCAAGGGCTTTGGTGACCTCGTCGCGCATTGCCTGCACCGCGTTGCGCTCTATCACATCACACTTTACAGGATGCGCCTTGCCGCCCTTGGCCTCGATCTCCTTGGCTACAGCAACGGCGTTCTCAAAGATGATGTCGGCAACGCCAACGGCAGCGCCCTGCGCCGCCAGCTCCAATGCCAAGCCGCGGCCAATGCCGCTGCCCCCTCCAGTTACAACCGCAACCCGCCCCGCTATTTCCGTCATTCTTATTATCCCTTGATTTTCGGAAGCACCTTGTTGGCAAAACGCCTGAGTTGGTCATAAACCAGATCGTATGGCAAGCCGCCAAAGCTGAAATTGGCCAGCATTTCGTAATCCCCCACCATTTCCTTGCGGATTTGGTGATGCTCGATCAGCGCTTCTGGCGTGCCGATCATGTTGCCGGAAATATAGTCGCGGTACGCCTTGTCCGGCCCGCCGGCTTTTTCGGCCATGGCGCCCATATAGGCGTAGGTGGAGTAGGAGGGCAGGGACTTGAAATGGTCGCTCATGAACTCGTAATGGTTGGCCACGGTGGCGAACATGCGGCTGAAATATTTGTCGCAATATTCGGTCACTTTCTGCTTATCGTCGAAGCAGAGCACGAAATCCGAGATGATGAAGGGCGGCGCCTTTTTGTTATGCAGCCGCTCGAACGTGGCGCGGTATTGTTTGATCTCGGGAATGGCATTGCGCCAGTCGCCTTGGCTGAAACGCAGCGTTTTAAGCCCAAATTGCGCCGCCACTTCCACCGAGCTGGGAGACATGCTCACCATGACCGTGCGGTCCTTGAAGCTCTTGAACGGGCGCGGGCG
>JAKBCX010000111.1 GCA_021807465.1 Pseudomonadota bacterium
TGAAAGAGAATATTCATCCGGACTATCACGAGATCAACATCATCATGACCGATGGTACGGAATTCAAAACCCGCTCCTGCATGGGCAAGCCGGGCGACACGCTGCGCCTGGATATCGACCCGAAATCCCACCCCGCCTGGACCGGCGTGCAGCGCATTGTGGACACAGGCGGCCAGGTCGCCAAGTTCAATAAGAAATTCGCCGGCATCGGCGCCCGCAAGAAGTAAGACGCGCCGGGTTGTTTGGGGGTATTTAAGGCCAGGGGCGCTGCCGCCGTGCGAATGCACGCCTCCGGCATGACACCCCGCTGGGCCTGAGGCCCGGACCCCATTAGTTTTCTAAGGATAGAAAAAGGGCCTGCCACCAAGCCGTTATCACGGCACGGAGGCAGGCCCTTTTTCTATCCTTAACTATCGGGGATCTGGGGCCTCAGGCCCAGCGGGTCCAGGGCAGAGTCCTAGCCTTAAAATATCACCAAATCATCCCGGTGGATGACTTCGTCTCGGCCGCGGAAGCCGAGGAGGGATTCGAAGTCTTCTGAGCGGTGGCCGGCGAGAATGGCGGCTTCGGCACTGGAATAGGCGGCGAGGCCGCGGGCGATGTGCTGGCCGGTGAGGGTGACGACATCCACCGGGTCTCCACGCTCGAACGTGCCGGTGACGGATTTGATGCCGGCGGGGAGCAAAGACGAGCCTTTGGAGAGGGCGAGCACGGCGCCGTCGTCTATGATGAGGCTGCCGGCGGGGGCGAGGTGGCCCGCGATCCAGTTCTTGCGGGCTGAGCGGCCTTCAGGCGCTGGCAGGAACCAGGTGCATTTGCCGCCTTTGGCGATGGCGGCGACGGGGTTTTCGCGCCCGCCCAGCGCTATGGCCATGGCGCAGCCCGCCTGGGTGGCGATGCGTGCGGCCATGAGCTTGGTGCGCATGCCGCCGGAGGAATAGCCGGGCGGCGGATCACCGCCCATGGCGTCTATTTCCGGCGTGATGACGGGAACGACCGAGATATGGGTAGCGTTGGAGTCTTTGCGCGGGTCGGCCGTATAAAGCCCGTCAATATCGGAGAGCAGGAGCAGGATGTCGGCCTGCATCATCTCGGCCACGCGCGCGGCCAACCTGTCATTGTCGCCGTAGCGGATTTCGGCCGTGGCGACGGAATCGTTCTCGTTGATGACGGGGATGCAGCCAAGCGAGAGCAGGGTAGAGAGCGTGGCGCGGGCGTTGAGGTAGCGGCGGCGGTCCTCGGTATCATCCAGCGTAATGAGGAGCTGGGCGGCGGTGAGGTCTTTTTCCGCCAGCGTTTCGGCCCAGGCTTGCGCCAGGCGGATTTGCCCCACGGCGGCGGCGGCCTGTTTTTCATCCAGGCGCAGCTTGGCACCACCCAGGCCGAGCTGGCGGCGGGCCAGCGCGATGGCGCCGGAGGAAACGACGATGATCTCCGCCCCCCGCCCGGCCAGGGCGGCAATGTCATCCACCACGCCGCGCAGCCAGTCCATGCGCGGGGCGGCTGTGGCGGAATCCACGATGAGGGCGGAGCCGATTTTGATGACGATACGCTTGGCGGCGGATAGCGAGGGGATCATGCCTTGCGGGCCTCGGTAATCACGTTCTGCAAGGCGCGCAGCACCTCTTTCACGCCCTCACCCGTAACGGCGCAGATGCCCATGACCTTGGCGCCCGACGCCTTTTCCAGCGCCGCGCGGCGGGCGGAAAATTCGCGGGGGGTCATATCATCGATTTTGTTCAGCACGATGATTTCCGGCTTTTCGGCCAAGCCGCCGCCATAGGCTTCCAGCTCGTGCCTGATGGTGCGCCAGGCATCCACCACGCCGCCCGCGGCGCCGTCTATAAGGTGCAGCAGCACGGCGCAGCGCTCCACATGGCCGAGGAAGCGGTCGCCCAGACCCGTGCCTTCATGCGCGCCTTCGATGAGGCCGGGAATGTCGGCGAGGACGAATTCCTCGGACATTGAGAGCCGCACCACGCCGAGCTGGGGGTGCAACGTGGTGAAGGGGTAGTCGGCGATTTTGGGGTTGGCGCCGGAGACGGCCTTGAGGAAGGTGGATTTGCCGGCATTGGGCAGGCCGATCAGACCGGCATCGGCGATGAGTTTCAGCCGCAGCCAGATCCAGCGCTCCTCGCCGGGCCAGCCTTTATCTGCCCGGCGGGGGGCGCGGTTGGTGGAGGTCTTGTAGCGGGCATTGCCGAAGCCGCCATCGCCGCCCTTGCACAGCACGATTTTCATGCCGGGCTTGTCGAGGTCCGCCAGCATGGTTTCGCGATCATCATCGAAGATTTGCGTGCCGACGGGGACTTTGATGAGAAGCGTGGGCGCGGCGGCGCCAGTGCGGTCCGACCCGGCACCATTGCCGCCCTTTTTGGCGCGGAAATGCTGGGTGTAGCGGAAATCGATCAGTGTGTTCAGGTTCTGCACGGCCTCGAACACGATGTCGCCGCCGCGCCCGCCATCGCCACCATCGGGGCCGCCAAATTCCACGTATTTCTCACGCCGGAACGCGGTCACGCCGTCGCCGCCATCGCCGGAGCGGACATAAATTTTGGCTTGGTCGAGAAATTTCATCGCGGGTACTCAAAATAAAAAAGCCGGCTTGCGCCGGCTTCTACGGGTGGGGCGCTGAGCTTTGTGGCGCACCAGCCCCATGCGTGATGTTACTCGGCGGCTTCGGCAACCGGCGCCACGGAGACATGCACCCGGTCATCGGATTTACGCTGGAACACCACCTTGCCGTCCACCAAGGCGAACAGCGTGTGATCGCGGCCGACGCCGACATTGGTGCCGGGCTTCACCTTGGTACCGCGCTGGCGGATGATGATGTTGCCGGCGACGACAGCCTGGCCGCCAGCCTTTTTCACGCCAAGGCGCCGGCCCGCGGTATCGCGGCCGTTGCGGGACGAGCCGCCTGCTTTTTTATGTGCCATACTACTTGCTCCTTACGCCGCGTTGATGCCGGAGATGCGCAGCACGGTGACGTGCTGGCGGTGGCCGTTCTTGCGGCGGCTATTCTGCCGGCGGCGCTTCTTGAAGATGATAACCTTGTCCAGGCGGTCCTGGGCAATGACGGTGGCGGTGACGGAAGCGCCGGCAACCACCGGGGCGCCGAGCTTCAGGCTGCCCTCGCCGCCAACGGCCAGAACATCGGTAAAGGTAACCGTGCTGCCGGCTTCCGCCTCCAGCTTCTCAACCTTCAGCACCGCGTCTTGTGTGACGCGGTATTGCTTGCCGCCGGTGCGGATGACTGCGAACATGTTAAAAATCCTGGTCTCGACAAAATAAATGGCGCGGCTGGGGCGTGCCCTGCCACGAGAGTGGCGCGTTATAGCCGGGCAGGGGGTTGTGTCAATGCTGATTCGCGGGCGCGCGGGGCGCGATTTTCGCAACGCCCATTGCGGCGGGCGGTTGCGCCGCTTATAAGCCCGCTCCAGCGCCAATGGAGAGGTGCCAGAGTGGCCGATTGGGGCAGTCTCGAAAACTGTTGTGCGTGCAAGCGTACCGTGGGTTCGAATCCCACCCTCTCCGCCAGAACACCCTGCACCAGTGTGCAACCCCACACCAAAAACCATAGGAAATCAGACGCTTTCAGGCGGTAGTTTTGCTTGACTGTGCACCCGCAAGCGCGTACATCACTCTATATTTTGTGGGATATAGCGTGGAGTGGAGTTTGGCGGATGGCAGCCAGGGCACTCGAAAAGCTCTCTGCAGCGGGTGTGAAGAATACCAATAAACCCGGCATGTACGGGGATGGCGGCGGCCTATGGCTACACGTCGGCCCGAATGCGCTGGATGAGAACGGCAAGCCGACCAAAACAGGTAAGAGCTGGATTTTCCGTTATATGATCGCCGGAAAGGCCCGAGAGATGGGGCTAGGCCCCTTGCACACCATCGGCTTGTCCGAGGCACGCGACTTAGCCCGAGAGTGCCGGAAACAGGTGCTAGCGGGCGATGATCCCCTGGCGGCCAAAGAGACGAAGCGCAAGGAGCGAAAGCTCCAGGCGGCCAAGGCCATCACCTTCAAGGACTGCGCCGGCAAGTATATAGCGGCGAACCGGGCCGGGTGGCGCAATGAGAAGCATGCTGGGCAGTGGGAGAGCACCCTTAAGACTTATGTGTATCCAACCATCGGCAAGCTGTCGGTGGGCGAGATCGACACCGGCCATGTGACGAAGATCCTGCATCCGATCTGGACCGAGAAGGCGGAGACAGCCTCCCGCGTCCGCGGCCGCATTGAGTCAGTCCTGAATTTTGCCACCACTCACGGCTGGCGCACTGGGGAGAACCCGGCGCGGTGGCGCGGACACTTGGAGAACGTGCTGCCCAAGAAGTCGAAGGTGGCCAAGGTCGAGCACCATGCGGCGCTCCCCTGGCGCGAGGCTGGGGCGTTCATGAAGGCCCTGGGGAGTGAGAAGGGCACCGCTGCCCTGGCTCTGCGCTTTGCCATCCTGACAGCGGCCCGGACCGGTGAGGTGCTGGGCGCGCAGTGGAGCGAGATAGACCTCGTGGCCAAGGTCTGGACCGTGCCAGCGGGACGCATGAAGGCGGACCGTGAGCACCGCGTGCCGTTGACGGATGAAGCGATTGCGATCCTGAAGGAGACGGCCAAGCTGCGGGTCGATGAGGGGGATCATGTGTTCCCTGGTGGGAAGAAGGTGAAGGGCGGCGAGAAAGACGCGCCCCTGTCCAACATGGCCATGTTGGTCCTACTCCGGCGCATGGGGCGCGGCGACCTGACGGCTCACGGTTTCCGGTCTACCTTCCGCGACTGGGCGGCCGAGACCGGGCAACCCGCCGATATTGCCGAGGCTGCCCTGGCGCACGTCATCGGCAACAAGACGACTGCGGCATATCAGCGCGGCGACCTGCTCGACCGGCGGCGCAAGCTGATGGAGGCTTGGGCCACGTGGTGCGCGCATGTGCCGGCCGAGGGCGGGAATGTCCGCGAGATGCGGGCGGCGGAGGTAACAACATGAGCGGCGAAATCGTAAAGATACCGAACGTCTTGCCTGGGGCCGTACGGGCCCAACTTGCGTACATGCTGACATCTCCCATAACGACCGATCAACTGGAAGTGCTGAAGAGGCTGGCCCGAGATACGCGCATGATTAACGTCTGGAATGAGCTTATTCGTACAGACAGAAAAACAGGAGCATTTCTTTATCCAGCCCAACACCCTGCCGAGGAGAGCTTTGCCAACCCTGCAGAGGCGCAAGCAGCCGCGCTGCGTGAAACCCTCCATTTTGCATACAAGGCGGCGATAGATCGCGTACGAGTTTTTAAGCCCGCGGAGATTGAGCAAAAGCGTCAAGAACTTCTCAATAATGCAGAAACGTTTAGAGCAAGAGCCGAGGAGTTAGCGCAAATAGGAGCTGAGGAAGTGCCATATATTCTGGCTGCTGCGACACGTTATGAAGCTGCAGCAGGGGAAGTCAGAAAGGATGACGATCCTCTGACTATCTCGAACGACCGAGGAGATCGCGTTGAGCGCGGTGTCCAAATCGCGATCGCGTCTTTTCTCTTGGAGCGCTTTGGAAACAGGCTAGATGGCGTGGCTTCCACTCTGACATCAGTCGCACTCGGGACGAACAAACCGTCAGCACGCGTTTCACGGTCCGCCTTTTTAGAGGCCAAACGGCGCTAAAGAAGCAGGGAGCACAAGGCGGGGGGAGTGTGGGACACACAATGCATGCAATAGCATGAACAGGTGATCCAATGACCCCGAACACTCAAATCTCGATCAGTCCGACGCCGAAATTCGGCAGCATCGACACATGGTGCGCCCTCTCTGGAATGGGGCGCCGCGCCACATACGACGCGCTCGGCCATGGCCATTTGAAAGCCGTCAAGGCGGGCACCCGTACCCTGATTAATATCGAAAAAGGCCTGGCGTGGCTTGAGTCCCTTCCGGCAGCTCAGATTCGCCCGCAGAAGCCGCGCAAGGTTGTCACCTAAGAGAACTGCGTATTCCGGTGGATGTGCGCAGTCAGTCCGATAAGTCGTAAGCAGTGGTTCCGGTAGGTCCTGAGCAGTCGGTCTGGCGACATGGGCGGTTGTAGGTATTACGGCGATGTGAGCACTCCGGTTGCCTCGGTCGAT
>JAKBCX010000112.1 GCA_021807465.1 Pseudomonadota bacterium
CGGCGGTGGCCATTACCGATACCTCCAACATGTTCGGCGCGCTGGAATTTTCGCAATATTGCAGCGGCGCTGGGGTGCAGCCCATTATTGGCTGCCAGCTTGGGCTGGCGCGGCAGGGGGTTAATCTACCGCCAGATTACGTGGTGGCGCTGGCGCAGAACGAGGCCGGTTATGCCAATCTGCAGCGTCTTACCTCGCTCAGCTTTCTGGAAGGGGACGGCATTAAGCCGCAGATTACGCGCCAGGTGCTGCTGGACCATGCCGAAGGGCTGTTTTTGCTCACCGGCGCCGCCACCGGCCCCATTGGCCGTTTGCTGGCGGAAGGGCAGATGGAAGAGGCCGAGGCCTATCTGCGCGTGCTGGCGGCGGCCTTCCCCAGCCGCATCGCCATAGAGCTGCAGCGCCATGGCGAGCGGTTGGAGCAGGCCATCGAGCCGGGCCTTTTGCAGCTTGCCGAGTGGCTCGCCCTGCCCATCGTGGCCACCAATGAATGTTTCTTCGCCACCGCCAAAATGGCCGCGCCGCATGATGCGCTGCTGTGCATTGCCGAAGGCCGCGTGCTGGCCGAGCCGGACCGCCGCCGCGTAACAGCGGAGCACTGGTTTAAGCCCGCGGCGGACATGCGCGCTCTGTTCGCCGATTTGCCCGATGCGTGCGACAATACGCTGGCCATCGCGCGAAGCTGCGCGGTTATGGCGCCCTCGCGCAAGCCGCTTCTGCCCACCTGCCCCAAAGTGCGCGACGGTGCCAGCGAGGCCGATACAGTGCGCGCCATGGCCGAGGAAGGGCTGCGCGCGCGGCTGGATGCGGAGGGCATTACGGAAGAGGCGCGCGGCGAATATTGGCAGCGCCTGGAATTCGAGCTGGGCATCATCATCCAGATGGGCTTTCCCGGCTACTTCCTCATCGTGGCGGATTTCATTCAATGGGCCAAGGACCAAAAGATTCCCGTAGGCCCTGGGCGCGGCTCGGGCGCTGGCTCGCTGGTGGCCTGGGCGCTGCGCATTACCGACCTCAACCCGCTGCGCTATGGTTTGCTGTTCGAGCGTTTCCTGAATCCCGAGCGTGTCTCGATGCCGGATTTCGACATCGATTTCTGCCAGGAGCGGCGCGACGAGGTTATAAATTACGTGGTGCGCGAATATGGCGCGGAGCGCGTGGCGCAGATCATCACCTTTGGTAAGCTGCAGGCCCGCGCGGCGGTGCGCGATGTGGGGCGCGTGCTGGGCCTGCCCTATGGCCAGGTGAACAAGGTGGCGGAGCTTATTCCCAACAACCCCGCCAAGCCCGTAACGCTGAAGGAAGCCATAGAAGGCGAACCGAAACTCCAGGAATTGCGCGATGCCGATGAGGGCAATGCACGGCTGATGGAAGTGGCGCAGCAGCTTGAGGGATTGTACCGCCACGCCTCCACCCACGCCGCCGGTGTGGTGATTGGCGACCGCCCGCTGGTGGAGCTGGTGCCGCTGTATAAAGACCCGCGCTCTGAGCTTCTCGTCACGCAATATTCGATGAAATATGTCGAGCAGGCAGGGCTGGTGAAGTTCGACTTCCTCGGCCTGACGACGCTTACCGTCATCGACCGCGCGCTGAAATTCCTGCGCGAGCAGGGTGTGGATTTGGATATTTCCAGCATCCCGCTGGATGACCGCAAAACCTACGAGATGATAGGGCGTGGCGACACGGCTGGCGTGTTCACCTTTGAAACCGCAGGCTATCGCAGTGCGTTGCAACAAATGCGCCCGGACAGGTTCGAGGATTTGGTTGCCATCCAGGCGCTCAACCGCCCAGGCCCGATGGCCAATATCCCTGAATATTGCAACCGCAAGCGCGGCGCGCCGTGGGAGGCGCCGGATAAGGCGATTCACGATATTCTCGCGGAAACCTACGGCATTATCGTGTACCAGGAACAGGTGATGCAGATCGCGCAGGTGATGGCCGGCTACAGCCTCGCGGGCGCCGACCTTCTGCGCCGCGCCATGGGCAAGAAGATACGCGCCGAGATGGACAAGCAGCGCGAGATTTTCTGCGAGGGCGCGCTGAGCCAAGGCTTCACCCCGGAAAAAGCCAACGAGATTTTCGACCTTATGGCGAAATTCGCTGATTATGGCTTCAATAAATCACACGCCGCCGCTTACGCGCTGGTCTCGTACCAAACGGCGTATTTGCGCGCCAATCATCCGGTGGCGTTCCTCGCCGCCTGTATGTCGCTCTCCATCGCCAATACCGATAAAATCGCCCTGCTGAGGGCTGATGCCATGCGTATCGGCATCAAGGTGCTGCCGCCGGACATCAACAAATCCGGCGCTGATTTCCGGCCCGAGCTTCTGGAAGATGGCAGCTACGGTATCCGCTACGCACTGGGCGCCATTAAGCGCGTAGGTGTGGGGGCGATGGAAGAGCTGGCGCGCGTGCGGGGCGATAAACCCTTCAAGGATGTGTCCGATTTCGCCGCGCGCATTGAGGCCAAGACGCTGACCCGCGCGCAGATTGAAATACTTGCCAAGGCGGGCGCGTTTGATTCCTTGGAGAAAAACAGGGCCAAGGTTTTCGCCGGCGCCGAAACCATCATGCGCACCGCGCAGGCGGGTGCGGCAGAGCGCGAGAGCGGGCAGATCGGTCTGTTCGGCGGTGCCGAGCCGGAAGTGCTGCGCTTGCCTTCCATTCCCGATTGGCCGGATTCCGAGCGCCTCACCTTCGAGGCCGAAGCCATCGGCTTCCATGTTTCGGCCCATCCGTTGGATGTTTACGCCCAGGCGCTGCGGCGGCTGGATGTTGTACCCTCCGGCGCCATACAGCGCCGGGCGGAGGCCGGTGCCTCTCGCGTGCGCCTGGCCGGGATTCTGGGGGCGAAGAAAGAGCGCATAACCCGCACCGGCAGCCGCATGATGTGGGCCACGCTCTCCGATGTGCAGGGCAGTTTCGAGGTCACTCTGTTTTCCGAAATTCTAAACCGCAGCCGTGATCTTCTGGAAGATGGCGCGGCGCTGCTGGTTACCGCCGATATCCGCATGGATGGTGAATCGCTGCGCATTACCGCAACGGATGTTTCACCGCTGGACCGCGCGGCGGCGGAGGCCGGGGCGGGGCTGAAAATCTGGCTGGAGAGCACCGAGGCCGTGCCGCATATACGCACGCTGCTGGACCGTGAGGGCAGGGGCAAAGGCCGGGTGGTGCTGGCGCCCAAAACCGGGCTTACCCACCAGCTCGATATTATTTTGCCTGGCGGGTTCAATGTTTCGCCCAAGCTGGCCCAGGCGGTTAAGCTGGTGCCGGGGGTGGAATTGGTTGAGGATATATGATGAACTTCTCGCGCCGGACGTTCCTTGCTTCCAGCACGGCGCTCGCCCTGGCCGCCGCGCGCCCCGCCTGGGCGGCTTGGGTAAAGCCGGTTAACATCGTCATCGGCAACGGTCCGCCTGTAGCCCCAGTGCGGCCCGTTACGGATGTTTATTTCGGCCAGCGCGTGACAGATGATTATCGCTGGATGGAAAGTGAAGGCCCGGAATTTCTCGCCTATATGCGCGCGCAAGGTGCCTACGCGGCCGGGGTGCTGGCCAAAATCCCAGGCCGGGACACGCTGGAAGCCGAGATCAGCCATAATACCGGCGTGCTGGCCTCGGTGGCGGCGGTGCAGGTGGGCGGTGGCAAAATCTTCATCCAGCGCCGCCCGCCCGGTGCCAATACCAGCAAACTTTTTGTGCGCGACGGTGTGGGCGGCATAGACAAGCTGCTGATAGACCCCGAGGCCACCGCCGCGCCGGGCACACATAACGCGCTGGATTGGTGGCAGGCCTCGCCTGATGGCAGCCATGTCGTGTTCGGCATCTCCTCTGGCGGGTCCGAGGAATCGACGCTGCACATTGTCCAAACAGCAACCGCCACGCTGCTGCCCGAGAGCATTACCCGCACCAACTGGGCCAGCCCGAGCTGGCTGCCCGATGGCTCGGGGTTTTTCTACAACCGGTTGCAGGACGTGCCGCCCAGCAGCCTGGAATATGAGCAGGACAGCCTGTGCTGGCTGCACAAGCTAAATACCAATCCCGAAACGGATATAAAGCTGTTCGGCCAGGGCGTGGACGCTTCCATTGCCGTGCGCAGCATAGATGTGCCCAATATGTACGCGTCGCCTGGCTCCTCCATGGTCATCGGCGTGTTGCAGGCCGGCGTGCAGAACGAGCTGACGCTTTATACCGCCACGCTGGGCAGCGCGCTTTCTGGCAAACCGCAATGGCGGAAAATCTGCGCGCCGGAGGATAAAATCACGGGCTTCGCCCTGCATGGCGGCAGCCTTTACCTGCTCACCCACCACCGTGCGCCGCGCTACCGTGTTCTGGAACTTCCAGTATTGGAGCCTGATTTTTCCAAAGCCAGAGAGGTAGTGCCGGAAAGTGGCTCGGTCATACGCGGCATCGCCGCGGCGCGCGATGGGCTTTACATTCTCGGCCTCGATGCCGGGCTGAGCAGCCTGCGCCATCTTGGCCCGAATGGCCATGTCACACGCCTTGCCCTGCCTTTTTCCGGTGCCATCTCGCAAGACTCCCTCTATGCCGATATGCTGCATGAGGGTGTGTGGTTCTCGCTGCAATCCTGGGTGCGCCCGCCTGTTATCTGCCACGCCATGGCCGGGCGCCCGGTGGCGGAAACCGATATTGCCCGCAAGCCGCCAATAGATGTCTCGCCTTACGCATCGGAGGAAATTTTCACCACAGCGCGCGATGGCACGCGCATCCCGCTCTCGATTGTTTACCGTAAAGGCATGAAGCACGGCGCGGCACCTGTGCTGATGCAGGCCTACGGCGCCTACGGCATTTCGCTCGACCCGTATTTCATCCCGCACTGGCTGCCGTTTTTGGACCGTGGCGGCGTATTCGCCGTGGCGCATGTGCGCGGCGGCGGAGAGCTGGGTGAAGACTGGCACCGCGCCGGGCAGAAGGCGCTGAAATACCATACATGGCAGGATGCCGAGGATTGCCTGCTGCACCTTATTGCCGCTGGTTACGGCATGCACCGCACGGCGGCTGTGGTGGGCGGCTCGGCCGGCGGCATAACGGTGGGGCGGCTCATTACCGAACGCCCGGAGCTGGCCGCCGTGGCCATTTCCATGGTTGGTGTGTCAGACGCGTTGCGCAGCGAGTTTTCTCCCAATGGCCCGCCCAACATTCCTGAATTTGGCAGTGTGAAAACCGGACAGGGCTTCCACGATCTGCTGGCCATGGATGCGTACCAGCACGTTCATGACGGCGTGCAATACCCCTCGGTGCTTCTCACCACCGGTTTGCACGACCCGCGTGTTTCTCCGTGGGAGCCAGCAAAAATGGCCGCCCGCCTGCAAGCCGCGACGGCCTCGGGCAACCCGGTGCTTTTGCGCGTGCAAGCCGATGCCGGGCACGGCATAGGCTCCACCCGCGCCCAGCGCGATGCGGAGACGGCCGATATGATGGCGTTTATTCTGTGGCGCACGGGCGGCCCGCGCTACCAGCCAAAACCCCCTCTTGCCTCGCCCGCTTAACGCCGCTAGTAGAGCGGCCTGACGGAAAGGGCGCTTAGCTCAGCGGTAGAGCACCTCCTTGACATGGAGGGGGTCACAGGTTCAATCCCTGTAGCGCCCACCACCGGCTAGGCCGGTGGTGGATTTTTTCCAGAAATAATCTTCAGTTCGGGTAAATCTGCACGCTGGCGGCAACTGAATCCGCCACCTGCTCCTTGCCGATCAGCCCCAGCACATCCTCGCCGCGCGCCGCGCCGCGCCCGCCCACTACCACGGCCATGGTGGCGTCCTTGGCCCATATGCGGCGGATAACATCGAACACCAGCGTGTTTTCGCGCACGATGGTGTATTTCAGCCCGGCCACATCGCCCAGCGTCATGCCGGTTTCGGTCTGCGCCAGGCCGCGCCGCATGCCGGGGTTCACGCGCACCAGCCCGGCAATGCGCCCCTCGCGGGTAATCAGCACGGGGCGCGTCAGCCCGGCCTCTTCCTCCTGCGCCAGAAACTCATCCAGGCTGGTCTCGGCCGGCAGCACGGCCAGGTTACGGTCCATCACCTCGGCCGCGCGCTTCACCAGGAACATATTGGCATGCAGCGCCTTGGG
>JAKBCX010000113.1 GCA_021807465.1 Pseudomonadota bacterium
GAATAATCCTTCAGCGCCGAGCCAAAATAAACCGGGGTGAGATGCCCCTCCTCGTAAGATTGCTGGTCGAAAGCCGGAAAGGCGGCGCGGATCAGCTCCACATCCTCGTCCAACTGCGCCTGCTGGTCATCGGGGATGGCAAATTTCTGCTCCCCCGCCTCCTCGTCGGGCTTTTTGGCGGAAACCAGCTTGTCGTTACGCAAATCGTAACAGCCCTTGAACAGCCCGCCCATGCCGATGGGCCAGACCATGGGGCAAATATCCAGCGCCAGCGTGTCGGCAATCTCGTCCAGCAGCTCAAACGGGTTCTGCCCCTCGCGGTCTACCTTGTTGATGAAGGTGGTGATGGGGATGTTGCGCAGGCGGCAGACCTCGAACAGCTTCTTGGTCTGCAACTCTATACCCTTGGCCGCGTCAATCACCATTACCGCCGAGTCCACGGCGGTAAGGGTGCGGTAGGTATCCTCGGAGAAGTCTTCGTGGCCCGGCGTGTCCAGCAGGTTGAACACCGCGCCGCCAAACTCGAAGGTCATGACCGAGGATGTGACCGAGATGCCGCGCTGACGTTCGATCTTCATCCAGTCTGAGCGCGTCTGCCGCCGGTCCTGCCTTGCCTTCACCATACCAGCCTCGCGGATGGCACCGCCGAACAGCAGCAGCTTCTCGGTAAGCGTGGTCTTACCGGCGTCCGGATGCGAGATAATGGCGAAAGTACGCCGCGGCGGAATGCCCGTGGCGGCGCCGGCGGTGGTCAAAGGCTGGTCCATCGCGGCGCGATAGCAGGAATTTTGGCCTTAACCAACCGGGGGCGCCGCAATGCCCCTAAACCACAACCTCTCCGTGCCACACCACCGGCGGCACGGCGAAGCAATGCCCGACATTCCCCCGCCATTCCTGGAATTCCGGCGCGGCGCGGAACAGCTCCATGTGGTGCGCCACGCTCTCCCACTGCACATGCAGCACGAATTTCAGCGGGTTCTCCACCGAACGCACCAAATGCAGCCCGTGGCACCCGGCCGAGCGCAGGAAAGCGGCCTTACTCTTCGCCACGCCAGCGACGAACTCCTGTTCCATCCCCGGTTTCACTTCGATTTCGGCAAATTCCGTGACCATTTCAATTACCTCTAAAAACCAGTGTGCGAATCAATATATATCCCCTGCCTAAACCAAGCGATTCCAGGCTTCCGGCCATCAAGACCAGGCTTCATGGCAACTGCAACCAGGCTATGCGGAGGATCTTCATGTCTAAAAAACTCGCGGCGGAATTTTTCGGAACATTCTGGCTTGTCTTTGGCGGATGCGGCGCGGCCGTGCTGGCCGCCGCCTTTCCGCAGCTCGGCATCGGCTTTGCCGGTGTGGCGCTGGCCTTTGGGCTTACGGTGCTCACCATGTGCTATGCGGTGGGCGGCATTTCCGGCGGGCATTTCAACCCCGCCATCTCGCTGGGGCTGGCCATTGGGCGCCGGTTCAGCTGGGCGGAGCTTCTCCCCTACTGGGCTGCACAGGTGGCGGGCAGCATCGCCGCGGCGGCGGTACTGTATGCCATTGCTTCCGGCAAGCCGGGTTTCCAACCAGGGGCTTTTGCCAGCAACGGCTATGGCGCGCTTTCGCCCGGCCATTACGGGCTGCCCGCCTGCTTCATTTGCGAGGTCACGCTCACCGCTGGCTTCCTCATCGTCGTTCTCGGCTCCACGGCCAAAACCGCGCCGGCCGGGTTCGGGCCGCTGGCCATCGGGCTGGCGCTCACGCTCATCCACCTCGTCTCCATTCCCGTCACCAACACCTCAGTCAACCCGGCGCGCTCCACCGGCGTGGCCCTGTTTGCACAAACAGATGCGCTCGGCCAGCTCTGGCTATTCTGGCTGGCGCCGCTCATTGGCGGGGCCGTGGGGGCGCTGATCTGGAATTTCCTGCTGGAGCCGCAGAGCGCCACGGGACTGGAGAAAGAGGGGTACTAACCCCTCTTACCCGCCCACCATCATGGCGCGCTGCTCGCCCAGGCCTTGCACGCCCATGCGCAGTTCCTGGCCGGGGCGCAAATAAACAGGCTCGGGCTTCATGCCCATGCCCACCCCGGCTGGCGTGCCGGTAGCGATAATGTCGCCAGGGTGCAGCGTGATGAACTGGCTGACATAGGCCACCAGGAATTTAACGCCGAAAATCATGTTCGCGGTCGTGCCGTCTTGCCGCCGCACGCCATCAACTTCTGTCCACAGGTGCAAATTCTGCGGTTCCGGCACCTCATCCTTGGTTACCAGATACGGCCCCACCGGCCCGAAATTGTCGCAGCCCTTGCCCTTGGTCCATTGCCCGCCGCGCTCGGTCTGGTAGCTGCGCTCAGACACATCATTCACCACGCAATAGCCGGCGATGTGCTCCATCGTCTGCTCCTCGTTAATGCGCCGCGCCTTGGTGCCTATCACCACACCCAGCTCCACCTCCCAATCGGTTTTCACGCTGCCGGGCGGAATGGGAATATCGTCATACGGCCCGCAAAAGGCCGAGAGTGATTTCATGAAGATGATGGGCTCACGCGGAATTTTCCCGCCCGTCTCGGCCGCGTGGTCGGCGTAATTCAGGCCAATGCAGATGAAATTGAGCGGGCGCGGAATGCATGGGCCGATGCGGCGCTCGGCCTTCAGCAGCGGCAGTTTTTCTGGGTCATGCGCCTGTAACTGGCTCAGCCAGTCCGGGCTTAAGGGGTCACCATTCACATGGGCCAGCGCATCGTCCAGCGTGCGTATCTGTCCCTGCGCGTCCAGCACGCCCCATTTCTCCATCCCGCTCTCGCCGTATCGTAACAATTTCATCACTCACTCCTTCCCCCAGCACAAGGCTGGGTGGCGCCTTTTGGGTCGTGTCAAAGCAGGATTTTCATATTACCGGTAGCGCAAGCTGGATGGAAAGGACACTAAAAATGCCCATGTTTGCCGTGCATGCCATCGACCGCCCAGGCAGTTTGCAGACCCGCCTCGACCATTACGCCGCGCATCGCGCCTTTGTGGAAGACCAGGAAGAGCAAGGCATTGCTGTAGTTCTCTCCGGCCCGCTGCAATGCGATAATGGCGAGGTGATGACCGGCTCGCTGCTGGTGCTTGAGGCCTGTGACCGCGCGGCCATTGAGGCTTTTGTGGCGCAAGATCCATTCACCCGCGCCGGCGTATGGGGCCAAGTAACAATCACCCGTTTTCACCCGCGCAAGGGCCGCATCCAGCCCCCGCTTCAAAAAGCCTCCATGCCCTAAAAAACGAGACCAGCCATAAAAAAAGGCCGGTCTTTGCGACCGGCCCTAGCACCTCTTTGGATGCCCGTTTTAGCTCCCTAAACTTGGCGGCTGACATTATATTTTAGGCCAAACCATCGCCCGCTTGTTCATGCCACTGACCGGATCATGGCCAAAAAGAGGCGGCATGACAAGTGCCCACATGAGATTTTCTGCAGGTTTCTGTCACCTTTTGGCATTTTTTTTCATCTTAGGTTTCAGAAAACAGGTTTTTCAATGCGTTCGTAACTTCTCGAATTTCCGTAGCCGCGACAGAAGAGGGGCCTATTTCGGTTACACCCAGCCCATCGGCGAAGGCATTTGCGTATCCAGCCCGATTCGCCAGTGCGGCGGGCAGCAATGTCAGCCCGCGCGCGGCAATTTCCGCCTCCAGCCTTTTGCGCAGGCGCGAGGCCGCGGGGGCGCGGTTAAACAGCAAGGCGGTACGTCGCTTTTCCTCTGCGGCCAGCTTCAACGTGCCTTCGGCGGCCCATAAATCGGGCGGGGCGGGATTCAGCGGCACCAGCACCAAATCGGCACCGCGAATCGCGCGGCGGGCATCGCTATCAATCACGGGCGGCGTGTCGATCAGCACATAATCATGGGCCTTTTTCAGCCGCTCCACCTCGGCGGCCAGGCGCCAGCCGGAAATGGTGGTTACCGGCACCTCCTGCGCCGCCTTGGGCGCGCTGGCGCGTAATTTGCCCCAGATGGTCAGGCTGGCTTGCGGGTCTATGTCCAGCAGGGTCACGCTGGCGGCTTCAGCCAATGCCACGCCAAGTTGCGCGGCCAGCATGGTCTTGCCTGCGCCACCTTTTTGCTGTGCAACCGCGATGACGATCCCCATTGGCTGAGTCCTTAACCCTACTGCATTGCAACATTCATGGCACATTCAGCACAAGCGCCCAATGTTTTTATGAACGTTCTGCTCACACCGGCGGAAATGGCCCGGGCCGACGCGCTGGCTGGCAGTGTAGAGGCGCTAATGGAAGCCGCCGGGCGCGCCGTGGCACGGACCATGATGCGCCGCTACCCCCCGTGCCGCACGCTGGTGCTGGCCGGGCCGGGTAATAATGGCGGCGATGGCCTGGTGGCGGCGCGTTATCTGGCCGGGGCTGGCTGGCCGGTGCAAATACGCCGCCTGGCCGAGGCCAAGCTGGCGGATGTGCAACGTGCCGAACTGGTGGTGGATTCGCTGTTCGGCGCCGGACTCTCGCGCGATGTTACCGGCCATGCGGCGGCGCTGCTTGCCGCAGCCAAACGCATTGTGGCGGTGGACGTGCCCTCGGGCCTGGATGGCGGCACGGGGCAAGTGCGCGGCTTTGCCCCGCAGGCGGAGCTTACCATCACCTTCTTCCGCAAAAAGCCGGGGCATCTGCTTTACCCTGGCCGCGCCCTGTGCGGCGCACTGGTACTTTGCGATATTGGCTTGCCCGAGGCCGTGCTGGACGAGATAAAGCCGCCAACCTGGGAAAACTCCCCAGCCCTGTTCACCCTGCCGCAGCGCGCCGCCACGGGGCATAAATACAGCGCGGGTGATGTAACCGTGCTGGCTGGCAATCTGCCCGGCGCGGCCCGCCTGGCCTGCGCCGCCGCGCGCCGGGCCGGGGCGGGCATGGTCACGCTGGCCGCGCAAACCCCCATGGCGCTGCCCGAGGCAGGGCTGATCCTGCGCGCCGATAAGCTGGAGGCGCTGTTGCAGGACGAACGCCGCCAAACATGGCTGGCAGGCCCCGGGCTGGGCGTGGATACCGCAAGCGCCGCCCTGGCCACCTTGCTGGCGGCGGGCGGGCGCAAAATTGTGGCGGATGCCGACGCCCTCACCGCCTGTGCAGGCGCCCCCGAGCGGCTACGCGGCGTTTCCGTCATCACCCCGCATGAGGGGGAGTTTACCCGCGTTTTTGGCCCCGTCGGGGCAGACAAACTCGCCGCCACCCGGCGCGCCGCGGCACAATGCGGCGCAGTGGTGGTGCTTAAGGGGGCGGATACGGTTATCGCGGCGCCAGATGGCCGCGCCGCCATCAACAGCAACGCCCCGCCGCATCTGGCCACCGGCGGCACGGGCGATGTCCTGGCCGGGCTTATTGCAGCATTTCTGGCGCAGGGCATGGCCCCGTTTGAAGCCGCCTGCGCCGGGGTATGGCTGCACGGCGCGGCCGGCCAAAAAGCCGGGCCGGGGCTGCTGGCGGAAGATTTGCCGCCCCTCCTGCCACAATTAATGGCCGGACTGCCCTGAAACCACCCAAGGCCGGGCGTGTTTTCGCCTTAATTGGCAGTGATTCTGACATTATCGGGCCGCGCGCCGCAGGCGCCACCAGCCCGCTTATCGAGGATAACGCAAATGAGCCTGCTTTCCCGTAAAATCCTCGGCCTTGGCGCCGCGCTGGCGCTTTTGGCCAGCCCCGCCTTGGCGCAGCCTTATTACGGCTATGGCGATGACACCCCGCGCTATGCCGCCCCGCCGCCGCATGGCTATTGGTGGCACGAGCGGCGCCAGGCGGAATGGCGCGCCCATGAATGGCGTGGGCACGAATGGCGTGAACATGCCTGGCGCGCGCGCGAACAGCGCGAAGCCTGGCAGCATGCGCGCTGGGGCGATTAACGGCGCGCCATGATAGGGTTGCGCCAGTTCTGATTTCCTCCCCCCGGGCTTTGGGTTAGTCTGCCCGCATGAACGAAATACGGCCGCTCACCCAAGGCCTGGGGAAACTGGAACTCTTGGCGGAAATCGAGCGCAAGCTGCTTTGGCTTGCCTCTTGGACAATCCACCACGCCAACCATATCCACCCCAACCCCGACGGCATGAAGGTGGGCGGGCACCAGGCGTC
>JAKBCX010000114.1 GCA_021807465.1 Pseudomonadota bacterium
GTTGAGGGCGGAATTGCCGGGCGTGAATGTCCACGGCGCCGCCCTGGGCGATGCCGCGAACAAGGCCGAAATTGTCGTGCTTGCCGTGCCCTACGCCTCGCAGGTTCCCACCATTGAGGCCATAAAGGGCCGGGTAGCGGGCAAAATCGTTATTGACACCACGGCACCGTTAAAGCCCCCCAAGGTTGGCACCGTGCAGCTTCCCGCCGTTGGCAGCGCGGCTGTCGAGGTTCAGGGGCTGCTGGGCGAGGAAGCGCAGGTTGCCTCCGCCATGCAGACCATCAGCGCGGAAAAGCTCTCGCATAACGAGCCGATTGAGGCCGATGTGCTGGTCGCCGCCGATAAGAAAGAGGTGGCGGAAACCGTTATCGGCCTGATCGGCGATCTCGGCCTGCGCGGCTTCCATGCCGGGCCACTGGCCAATTCCGCCGCGTCCGAGGCGCTTACCTCCATCCTCATCCAGCTCAACCGCCGCTATTTTTCGCACGCCGGCATCCGCATTACCGGCGACCCAAAGGGCGAGGGCGCGGCCCGGAAGCCAGTGCAGATTATCCCCATTTCCGGCCTGCCGCTGTTCAAACAGGGCGATGACCTTGCCGCCGCCATCACCACCGCGCTGCGCGCCCAGGGCGAGGCATTGCACGAGGGCGACGTGCTGGTCGTGGCGCAAAAAATTGTCTCCAAGGCCGAGGGACGCGCCGTGCGCCTGGCTGATGTTCAGCCATCCGCCGCCGCCCACAAGCTGGCGGCTGAAACCGGCAAGGAGGCCGCCGTGGCGGAGCTTATGCTGCGTGAATCTAGCGCCATCATGCGGGCGCGGCCGGGTGTTGTCATTGCCCGCCATAAAACCGGCCATGTCGCCGCCAATGCGGGCATCGATGCCTCGAATGTCGGTGAAGGTGACGATTCCGTGCTACTGTGGCCGGAAAACCCGGATGCCAGCGCCACTGCCTTGCGTGCCGCGCTGATGCAGGCATTTAATGCGGATATTGCTGTCATTATCAGCGATTCCCTGGGGCGGGCCTGGCGCATGGGCACGGCGGGCACCGCCATAGCCTCCGCCGGCATTGCCCCGTTGACAGACCGCCGGGGCGAGGCCGATCTGTTCGGCCGCACCTTGCAGGCCACGGTGGTGGCCCGTGCCGACGAGCTGGCCTCGGCTGCCTCGCTGGTTATTGGCGAAGCGGCGGAAGCCACCCCCGCCGCCATCATCCGCAACGCGCCCTATGTTCGCAGCGCCACGGGCGGGATAGGCTCTATCCTTCGCACGGCGGAGGAAGATTTGTTCCCGTGAAGCCGGGCTGGAGTGTAACACCATGACCGCACCATGCCTCACGGACGCCGAACTGCTTGCCGCACCGCTGCCAGCTCTCATGGCGCAAGCGGCGGCTCTGCGCGATGAGCATTATGGCAATATCCAGACCTACTCGCGCAAAGTCTTTATTCCGCTTACCTATCTATGCCGTGATGTGTGTGCCTATTGCACCTTCGCCAAACCTCCCAAGGCCGGGCAGCCGGTCTTTCTCTCGCGGGAAGAGGTTCTGGCCATTGCACGCGCCGGTAAAGCGGCTGGCTGTACAGAGGCGCTGTTCACGCTCGGCGAAAAGCCCGAACTTCGCTACAACGCCGCGCGCGAGGCGCTGGATGCCATGGGGTATGACTCCACCATCTCCTACCTCGCGGAAATGTGCCGCGCGGTGCTGGAGGAAACCGGCCTTCTGCCCCACGCCAACCCTGGCACGCTCGATGCTTTGGAGCTGGCGCAACTCCGCAAGGTTTCCGTCAGCCAGGGTATGATGCTGGAAAGCGTTTCCGAGCGCCTATGCCAGCCAGGCGGCCCGCATTACGGCTCGCCAGACAAACATTCGGCGCCGCGCCTCGAAACTTTGGAAAACGCAGGGGCGCTAAAGATACCTTTCACCACCGGTATTCTTATCGGCATTGGCGAGACCCGGCAGGAGCGGCTGGATGCTTTGCGCGCCATCGCGGCTTCGCATCAGCGCCACGGCCATATTCAGGAAGTCATCATCCAGAATTTCCGCGCCAAGACCGATACGCGCATGAAAGCCGCGCCGGAGCCGGAGTTCGAGGAGCTACTGTGGACCATCGCCGCCGCGCGCCTCATCTGCGCGCCGGAGACCAGCATCCAGGCCCCTCCCAATCTCTCGGAGCGGAATTACCCGCGCCTCATCGAGGCTGGGATCAATGATTGGGGCGGTATTTCACCCGTCACCATCGACCATGTGAATCCCGAAGCCCCTTGGCCGCATTTACAAACCCTGGCTGAGCAAACCGCCGCGCAAGGTAAGCTGCTGGTCCAGCGCCTGCCGCTTTACCCGCATTACATCGATGCTCGTTCGAAATGGCTCGATCCCGCGCTCATCGCCCCTGTGTTGCGGGACGCGGACAGCAATTATTTTGCCCGCGCCGAGGATTGGTGCCCTGGCAGCCAATCGCCGCCACCCCAGCCCGCCTATGTGCCGCGGCTGGCGCCTGATGCCCGCCTGACCACCGCCCTTAAAGCGGCCGAGCAGGGCGATACGTTGCACGCGGATGACATTACCCGCCTCTTCGCCGCGCGCGGGGCGGATTTCGATCTGGTCTGCGCGAGCGCCGACGAGCTGCGCCGCAAGATGAATGGCGATGTCGTCAGCTACGTTGTCAACCGCAACATCAACTACACCAATATCTGCGGCTATCATTGCCGCTTCTGCGCCTTCTCCAAGGGCAAGACGCACGAGGATTTGCGCGGCCCGGCTTATGATCTCGATTTGGAAGAGGTTGCGCGCCGTACCGAGGAAGGCTGGGCGCGCGGTGCCACGGAAGTGTGCATGCAAGGCGGCATCCACCCCGATTACACAGGCGAAACATATATATCTCTGTGCCGCGCGGTAAAGCATGCCGTGCCGCAAATGCACATCCATGCCTTCTCGCCGCTGGAAGTCCGCCATGGCGCCTCCACGCTGGGCTTCTCGCTCACGGCGTATCTTGAAAAGCTCCGCGATGCCGGCCTTGCCAGCCTGCCCGGCACAGCGGCGGAAATTCTCGATGACGAAGTCCGCGCCGAGCTCTGCCCGGACAAGCTCAACACCGCTGAATGGTTCGAGGTGATGGAAGCCGCCCACGCGGTGGGGCTTCGCACCACCTCGACCATCATGTTCGGCCATATCGAGCATCCGCGCCACTGGGCCAGGCATTTGCTGCGGCTGCGCGAGTTGCAGCTTCGCACTGGCGGGTTCACGGAATTTGTGCCGTTGCCCTTTGTCCACATGGAAGCGCCGCTTTACCGCAAGGGCGGCGCGCGCCAAGGCCCCACCTACCGCGAGGCCGTACTCATGCACGCTGTCTCCCGCCTGGTGCTGCACCCAGTCATTCCCAATATCCAGGTTTCTTGGGTAAAGCTGGGCGAACAGGGCGCGTTGCAGGCGCTAGCCAGTGGCGGAAATGATTTCGGCGGCACGTTAATGAATGAAAGCATCTCCCGCGCCGCCGGTGCCTCCCACGGGCAGGAGCTGGAGCCTGAGCGCATGGAGGCGCTGATCCGCGCTGGCGGCCGTACACCGCGCATGCGTACTACCTTGTATGCCGATGCCCCGGCCAGCCAGCGCAGCCGCGCCTTTGGCGCCGCCGAGCTTGCCCCGATCATTCTCACTAAACCGCGCACCCGCGCCAAGGCAGCGGTGCAATGATTATCGCATTGGCAGGCGGTGTTGGCGGCGCGCGGCTGGCGCACGGGCTGGCGCGCGCATTGCCGCCCGGCGAACTTACGGTCGTCGTCAACACGGGCGATGACTTCACCCATCTTGGCCTGAATATATGCCCGGACCCTGATACCGTTATGTACACGCTGGCCGGCCTGGCCGACCCGGAACGCGGCTGGGGCGTAGAAGGCGAAACCTTCAATGCCATGGAGGCTCTGGGCCAGCTTGGCGGCGAGAACTGGTTTTCACTCGGCGACCGCGACCTCGCGACACACATAGAACGCACGCGCCGCCTGGCACTTGGCGAACCCCTGTCCACCATCATGGCGGATTTCTGCGCCCGCCTCGGCATCCAGCATGGCGTCATCCCCATGTCGGACGACCCTATCCGTACCATCGTCCATACAGCGGAGGGTGATCTGCCCTTCCAGGATTATTTCGTCCGCCACCGTTGCGCCCCCGCCATCGCCCGCCTCAGTTTCAAGGGCACAGGAGACGCCAGCCCAAGCCCGGCCCTGAACGATTTGATGCAGAGTGACAGGGTTCGCGGCGTGGTTATCTGCCCCTCCAATCCGTTTCTCTCCATCGACCCCATCCTCGCCGTGCCGGGTGTGCGGCCCTGGCTACAGGGGCGTAAATTCCCCTGTATTGCTATATCTCCGCTCATCGGTGGCAAGGCCGTGAAAGGGCCGGCGGCCAAAATCATGGCGGAGCTGCAACTCGATGCCAAGCCGCGGGCCATCGCCCTGCATTACCAGGGGCTGATCGACGGGCTGGTGATCGACCAGGAGGATTCGGCGGATGCGTTTGGCCAATGCCTTGTTACCAGCACACTCATGCGCAACATGGCAGACCGCGAACGTCTGGCCCGAGAGGCGCTGTCCTATCTCGAATCATTGCGCATTGTATGAATGTCTGGGCCGTGCTTCCGGTAAAGCCGGCCGAGGAGGGCAAATCGCGCCTGGCCGGGGTGTTGCCGCCACCACGGCGTATACGCCTTAACCGCAAGCTGTTCCGCCATACGCTAGGGGCCGTTTGCAGCGTATTTGCACCTGAGCGCGTCATTATTGTCAGCCGCGATGCGGCCCTGCTCGGCATTGCCGCCGCAGCGGGCGCTCAGGCACTTACCGAGCACGGCTGTGAGCTGAACGATGCGCTCACGCAGGCCCTGCAGTTACCCGCACCTGAAGATAGCCTGCTGGCCATTAGCACAGACCTTCCCACCCTTGGGCCGGATGATTTGCAGGCCATGCTTGCGGCGCCCGGCCAGGTTGTTCTGGCGCCGGACAGGGCAGGGCGGGGTACCAATGCGCTGCTTATGCGCCCGGCCGGCTGCATCCCGTTCAGCTTTGGGGAAGACAGCCTGGCCCGGCACCAGCAAGCAGCGGAGGCGCGTGGCCTGGAGGTCAGCATCATCTCTCGCCCGGGCTTTGCCTTCGACCTTGATCTGCCTGAAGATCTTAATCTCTGCCCGCCTGACCTGCTGGGCTGAGGGGCATTGCACCCCGCAAAGACCCATGCCTGTCCAGTGTCGCCAAAAAGCCACGGCCAGGGGCAAAGCCAGATAAAATCTTGTTTCCGGTAAAAAGACTCCCTTTATGTGCGGTGCAACCAATCTAGGAGAGACGAGATGAAGCTCCGCCTCGCATTTGCCGCCGCTACCTGCCTTGCATTGCCCATTGCGGCGCATGCCCAGCCAGTCACGGGTCCTTATGTCAGCCTCATGGGTGGCACCAGCCTTGCCAGCCAAATGAATTTTCAAGGGTACAATACTGGCAATACCGGCAAGCTCCAGTACAACCCCTCATACGCGGTGGATGGCGCTATCGGTTACGGCTTTGGTAATGGCTGGCGTGTTCAGTTGAGTGGCGATTTCAACCGCAACACGGTCTCCAAGATGAAGTACGACAGGATGGGCGACGCGGCCTTCGGTGGCGGCATGAACACCTATGGCCCGATGGTCGATGCTCTGTACGACATGGATATCGGCTTGCCAGTCTATCCCTATCTCGGTGCTGGTATCGGTTATCAGTGGCAGAAATTCGTGGCCCCGGCCTATGGCGCCATGGATAGTGTCTCCGGTACAAAAGGCAGCTTTGCCTATAATGTCATTGCTGGCGTGTCTTATCCGCTGGCAATGGTTCCGGGCCTCTCGCTCACGGGCGAATATAAATTCATGCAGCTTGTGTCCGACCGAAACTACAACAACAATGTTGGCGGCGGCTGGTCTCACATGGGCATGTCCACCAGCAA
>JAKBCX010000115.1 GCA_021807465.1 Pseudomonadota bacterium
TGCCAGCGGGCATTTCGCGCACACGCCCATGGGCCACCAGGGCGGCCCAGCGCAAAATCCGCATGGCCTCCGCGCCTTGCTTGTCCTGCTGGGCAATCACCTCGTTCAACTGGCCCATCTGCCTGCCGGCCAGCGCCGCCGGGGCGGTGAATACATCGCCCTTGTCCAATACCCAATCCAGCACCAGCGCTCCATTACGCAGCAGCGTGGCACGGCGCGCGCCATCCGCCGCATCGGTCACCACAATGTCGTAGGCCACCGGCGCTGCCTCATCGGCATGGGCCGCGCCAAAAATGGCCAGGTCGTGCAAATGGGTGCAGTTCTGCGTTTTCTGCCCGCGCTTGGGCACGTCGGCCAACGCCACGCCGGTAAAGGTTTCCGCAAGCTGCGCCATGGCGCCCGGGCACATGGTCCAGGGCGAGCGCTTCATCTCGCTCGCCACGCTCGTAATCACCCCGTTCTCATGGCTAAGGATAACCACCATGCGGTGGTAGTCATCCTCCAACTCGGCCGTCACCAAACCCTGTGCGGGTTCGATGAGTATGCGGCGGCGATACCCCGGCTGCATTAATCGCGCGCCAGCAGCAGGGCGGAAGCCAGCGGCCCGCCGCCCGAGGCGGCAACCGCCACTTTCGGGTCACCCTTTATCTGCCGCTCGCCGCCCTGGCCGCGCAGCTGCACCACGGATTCATGCGCGAAGCCAAACCCATGCAGCCGTCCCGCGCCAATCTGCCCGCCAAACGTGTTCAGCGGCAGCTCGCCATCCAGCGCGATGCGGCGCCCGCCCTCGATGAACTTGCCGCCTTCGCCCACGCCGCAGAAGCCCAGCCCTTCCAGCCAGGTGAGCGCGAGGAAGGCAAAGCCGTCGTAAAGCTGCACCGTGTCCACATCCTTGGGCTTGTAGTCGGTGTTTTTCCACAGCTCCGCGCCGGTGGGGTACGAGGCCATGAATTCCGTCTGGTCCCAGCTATGGCGCTCAGACCGGTAGGCGGAGGCCGCGATGCGGATGGGCGTTGCTTTCACCTCACCCAGCGCGTCGCCCGCGGAGACGATGAGCACGGTCGAGGCATCGGAGAACCGGTCGCAATCGAACAGGCACATGGGCTCGGCGATCAGGCGCGATTCCATGTATTGCTCAAGCGTCAGCGGCTCCCGCACCAAGGCGCGCGGGTTCAGCATCGCATTCTTGCGGTCGGTGAGCGAAATCTGCGCCAGTTGCTCGCGCGTCATGCCGTATTTCTTCACATGGCGCATGGCATATTGCGCCACCCAGGTTACGGCGGAGGTGGCGTTGAAGGGCGCGGTCCATTGCGAGCCGGATTCGACGCGGCCAGGGCGCGGCATGGGATAATCCTGCGGGCGGGCCATCGCCGCGGCCTCGTACACCGTGCGGAAGCAGATGACATGGCGCGCCAGCCCCGCCTTTACGGCGGCGGCGGCGGTGGCCACGGCGCCAAGCTGGGCCGAGGTCTCCATGCCGCCATTATACCAGCGCACCTTCAAATGCAGCGCGTCGATCAGGTCTTCCGCGCCCACGGGCGAGAACCCGAGATAGCCGGACATTTTGCCGGGATAGGTGGAAATACCGTCAATATCCGCGAGCGACAGGCCGGAATCATCCAGCGCCTCGCGGATGGCATCCATGGTGAGGAGCAGCGGGTGGCGGGTGAGCTTCTGGCCAACCTGCGACTGGCCGATGCCGGTGATATACGCTTCCTTGCTGGCCATGCTTCAACCCACCTTCCTGAACAGCGGCAGCCACACATCGTCCTGCTGCAGGAACGACACTTCCACCTTGTCACCAATCTCCACCTCGTTCACCGCGCAATCGATGATGTTGGTGGTGAGAAACACGCCCGGCGCGCCATCTATCGCCACGCGGGCGATGACGAACGGAACCTCCATGGCGGGGTTCCATTTCTGGTGGTTGATCGTGAAGGTATCAACAACCCCAGTACCTGGCACCACGCTCGGCGCCACGTTTTCCGAAAGGCACTGAAAACATATGGGGCGCGGCGGATGCAGGAAGGTCTTGCAATCCTGGCATTGCAGGAAGCGCAGCTTTCCATCTTCCCCGCTTGTCCAGAAAAACCGGTTATCCGGGTCGAGCCGGGGCAGAGGCCTTGGTGATGACATTCTTGAATTAATCCCAACGTATCGGTAGTGAATCAATAGCCAAAATATTGCCGCCATGGAATTTGGCCGGCCTGGTCTCGTCCATCCTGAACAGCGGCAGGCGGGCAAGCACCTCTTCGTAAACAACCTGCAATTCCACACGCGCCAGATGCGAGCCAAGGCAGCGATGCGGGCCAACGCCAAAGGCGATATGCATCTTGTTCTCGCGGTTCATGTCGAATTTTTCCGGCTCGGGGAATTCGCGCGCATCCAAATCGGCGCCGGGCAGGAAAATAACCAGCCTCTCGCCTTTCTTCATCGGCCAGCCGCCCAGCTCGGCATCCTTGGCCAGGGCGCGCACCGGGGCGGTAAAGGTGTAGCGGCGCAGAATTTCCTCCGCCGCCTCGGGAATCAGCTTGGGGTTGGCGCGCAGCTCGGCCTGGAAGCCGGGGTTGAGCGCGAGGTGGCGGATGCCGTAGCCAAGGCCGTTAATCACCGTATCCAGCCCAGCGATGAAGAGCAGGACGCCGTAATCCTCCATCAGCTCCATCGTCATCGGCTTACCGTCAACCTCGGCCTGCCAGAGCAGGCTGATAAGGTCATCCTTCGGTTCCTTGCGGCGCGCCTCCAAGGTTTCGCGCATCGCATCGGCCACTTTGCGGGAGCGGAACACGTAATCGATGGGGCTTTGCGCCGGGGCCAGATGCTCATGCACCAGCACGCGGAACGCCGCCAGGCGCTCTACCGGCAGGCCGAGCATTTTCAGAAACACCGTCACCGGCAGCGGCTCGGCCACGGCGGAAATGAAATCGCAATGCCCCTGCTTGGCAACGGCATCGATAAGCTCTCCGGCGAAGGCGCGGATATCTTCCTTGCGCGCGGCCATGGCCTTGGGCGAAAAGGCGGCCTGCAGCGGCGCGCGGTAAATGGTATGCGCCGGCGGGTCCAGGTTTATGGGCGTGGCGTTGGGCACATGGCCAAAATCCGGCGGCAGATGCGCCTTTAACGCCGCCATGGCCTCCGGAGGAGTGATGTTGCTGGTAAACGTCGCGGTATCGCGCGAGAGGGCGTAATTCTCGGCATGGCCGGTTACCACCCAGTGCCCCATGTTGCGCGGCGTCCAGAACACCGGCGGGGCCACGCGCAGCAGCTCCAGCACGCGCTTATGCGGGTCCTGCGTCAGGCCGGGGTCCAGGTACATATCGAAATCATACACGGCCGCATCTGGCACATGAGCGGGCTTGGCAACGGCGGGGCTAAGCCCGGCGGCAGTCTTGTCCATGGTCATGTCAACCTCCTTGGCGCTTCCTAAGAGCTTCCTGCCGCCGCACCGTCTTGCGCGGATGGCTGACGGACAATTTGCCCACTAAATTTGGCCAGCCCGTAACGTGGCCGCTCCGCCAAAGCATGGCGGCGGCGCGCGGCCGCTTCAAGCAGCCGGGCCAAATACCGTGCCCGCGATTACGCGATCTTCGCCGCCCCCTGGCGGAATGCGGCCATCGAGCCGCCATCCACCAGCAAATCGCAGCCGGAGATGAAGCTGGCCTCGGCGCTGACCAGGAACTGGGCGGCGAGTGCGATGTCGCTGGCAACGCCTGGGCGGCCAAGCGGGGCGGCATTCTGCATGGCAGCACCACCCGGCGTTTGCACTTCCTTTTGCCCCATCGGGGTCAAGATCATACCCGGCGAGATGGAGCTGATACGCGCGCCAAGAAGACCCCAGGCAATGGCGCGGCGCTGGGTGAGGGCCAGCACGGCCTGCTTGCTGAGCGAATAGGAAATGCCGGCCAGCTTCTCCGCATCGCCCTGCGCCATGCCATTCATCAGCGCCATGATATTGGCCATGAAATCCGGCGCCAGCGGGTCCGCCATAAGGGTGGCTGCCTCCGGGATTTGCGGCATGAGGTGCCCGGCGGTGGAAGCGATCATCACGGCGGCGGAGCCAGAGCGCAGCAACGGCTCGATGGCATCCAGCAGCCTGACCGTGGCCACCAAATTAACCTGCATAATCGGCTCGGCCTTGGCGAGGGAGGGCGAAAGCCCCGCCGTATGGATAAGGGTAAGGGGCAGATCGCCCTGCTGCATGTCCGCCATAATGGCGGAGAGCAGCGCCGCGCTGCCCAGATCGCCCTGGTGCACGCCGGTAACGGTATAGCCCTCTGCCTGCAGCTCTTCAGCAAACTGGGCGAGCTTGGGGGAGGCGTCGGTCAGGACGAGATCTTGCGTGGTGCCGAGCAGCCGGGCGCAGGCTTTGCCCATGCCGCCCGAAGCCCCGGTAATAAGCGCCTTACGCCGTGTGATGGCCATGTAGTTTCTCCCTACCTACGCAATTTATGTAATTATGTAATTAGCGCCCGCCTTGCAGGGCGGGCGCGGCGCGATCAGGCCTGGTCCCATTGGGTGAGCGCGGCGGCGATTTTGCGCACAAAGCGCGCCGCATCGGCCCCGTTGATAACACGGTGGTCGTAGCTCAGCGAGAGCGGCAAAATCTGGCGCGGGGCAAATTCATGCCCGTTCCATACCGGCCTTGTCTGCACGCTGGTAACACCCAGAATGGCCACTTCCGGCGCATTGATGATGGGCGTGAAATACGTGCCGCCAATGCCGCCCAGCGAGGAGATGGAGAAGCAGCCGCCCTGCATCTTGTCCAGCGGCAGGCCCTTGGAACGCGCCTGAAGGGAAACCTCCTTCAGCTCTGCGGCCAGGGTGTGGATGTCCTTCTGGTCCGCATCGCGCAGCACGGGCACGAGCAGGCCGAGCGGGCCATCGACCGCGATGCCGATATGGAAGAATTTCTTCATCACCAGCGTCTCGCCATCGGGCGTGAGCGAGGCGTTGAATTGCGGGTAGGCCTTGAGCGCCTCCACCACCGCCTTGATGAGGAAAATGAGGGGCGAAACCTTTTTTTCCATCGTCTTGCGGTAGGCTTCCAGCCCGGTCACATCCGCATCGTCCTGGTGCGTTACATGCGGGATGGTGCTGGCATTGGTGACCATCGTCTTGGCCACGATCTTCTGGAAGCGGGTGCGCTTCACCGTCTCGATCTCGCCAAATTGCGCGAAATAGGCCTCGGGCGTCGTCTCGTTGCTCACATCTCTCTCCAGCACATCCGGGGGGAGGCTTTCCTTAACCCTTCCGGGTGGTCAAGCCATGGGGATCGCGGCCAGGATGTCATCGCCGGGGCGGTGAAACAAGGTGGTGGCGGCCTGCCCATCGCATGGGCGATGATCGCGGTGCCATCTTGCCCCGCGCGCGGCGGGGCGCGAGGAGATTTGCACAATCAACCTGGGTAGGAGTCCGGCCAATGAGGATCGATTCAAGCGTAGCGGCGGTGGTGACGGGTGGTGCCTCGGGCCTGGGGCTTGGCACTGTGCGGGCGCTGCGGGCAGCAGGCGTGAAGGTGGCGATTTTCGACCGCAACCCCGAGACCGGCGAGAAGATGGCGGCCGAAACCGGCTCGATTTTCTGCGAAGCGGATGTGATGTCTGAAGAGAGCCTGGATGCGGCCTTTGCCAAGGCGCGCGCGGCGCATGGGCAAGAGCGCATTCTGGTGGCCTGCGCCGGTGGCGGCAATGCCTTCACCACCATCCGCAAGGACAAGGAAACCGGCGAGATCAAGCGCTTCCCCACGGCGGATTTCGCCCGCGTGGTGGCACTTAACGCGGTGGGCACGTTTGCCACCATCACCCGTTTTGCCCAGGGCGTGGCCGAGGCCGAGCTGATCGACGGCGAGCGCGGCACAATTGTTTGCACCGCCTCGGCCGCGGCGCAGGACGGCCAGATGGGCCAGGCCGCCTATTCCGCCGGCAAAGCCGCCAT
>JAKBCX010000116.1 GCA_021807465.1 Pseudomonadota bacterium
AGAATGGGCTTGCCCACATAAGGCAGCATCCCCAGGCCGAACATGAAATAAAATGCCATCTCGAACCGCAATGTCCAGGCGGGAGGAATGAGTTCGTGCAGGTTAACCGGCAGCAACGTGGCGACGCGCAGGAAATAGCCAGGCTCCAGCCCGCCAAACAGAAAATAGGCCGGCACCAGCAGGCCGAGCCAGTACATGGGGAAGATGCGCCGGATACGCTTCCACCAGAAGTGGAATGGGGCACTGACGGAACCGAAATCGCGCCAATGCGAGCAGGCCATGACGAAGCCCGACAAGGCGAAGAAATATTCCACCGTGACGCCGCCATCGGTCACGCCAATCCAGTGCCAGAGCTGCAGCGCGCCGGGGGCGGCGCGGCTGTTCACATCGGGTACCAGATGCGCGAGCATGACGTAGAAGGCAGCAATGAAGCGGCCCAGCTCCAGCGTTGCGATTTTAGGCCGCTCCTGCGGCTTATGCGCGGTGGGTTTGCCCATGCTTCTGCCCTGGCGCATATTTCGCGGTGCCGCAAGAGGCGGGCTGTAACGGGCACGGTTGTGTATTATATGAAACCAGCATCCAGCCTGCCGGCAAGGCGCTTACAACCAGGTAATTGCGGCGCCCGCCAGCTTAGGCGTGCCGGAGTTGCTGGCATGTCTGGGAGTTTAGGGAGAAACGTAATGAAATCTGGTTTGAAACCCCTTTTGCTGGCCGCCTGCCTTCTGGCGGGTAGCGCACCCATGGGCTTGGCCCAGACAACGCCCTCCACGCCACCCGCAGCGCCATCCTCGAACTGCTTCATGACCAAGCTGAGCAGTAGTTCTGGCGCGTTTATTACCCTCACGACAGGGCTGAGCTACCAGGTGGTGCCAGGGGCGGGGCGGACGGCGGTAATGCAATGGCTGCCGCTGGACAAGGTGCAGGTATGCCGCGCGGGTGGCAGCATGTATGAGATCACCAATCTTTCCCGTTCGAAGCCTTCCACGGTGCGCGCGATGCGGCAATACAAACCGTAGGGTTTATTTCAGAAGCCACGCCAACTTGCATCCCCGCGTGAGCGGGGATGATGTATGTGGACAGGCTTTTTGGAGCAGACTCTTACGCTTGCAGCGCTCCGCGCACGGCTTCCAGCGCGGCCTTCCATTGGCTGCCATTGGGGCCACCGGCCTGGGCTACGGTTTTATTGCCACCGCCGCCCTGGCCGCCCACTGCCGCTGCGGCGGCGCGCACCAGATCCACCGCGCCGTGCTTGGCGGATAAATCGTCCGATACGGCAACGACGATGGCGGCCTTGTCATCGGCCGTGGAAACAAGCGTGACGAGGCCCGAGCCGAGGGTTTTCAGCAAATCCGTGGCGATGGGGCGCAGTTCCTTGGCCGGAATATCTCCCACGTTGCGTAGGATGGTCTTCACGCCGCCCACATCCTCGAACTGCGTGGCGGTGGCCATGACCAGCTTCTTCTGCAACTCGGCCACCTGGCGCTCCAGGCGTTTTTTGTCTTCCTGAAGCTGGGTGATGCGGGCGGGCAGCTCGGCGGGCGGCACTTTTACCGTGGCGGCGGCTTCTGCCAGCAGGCGCGATTCATCCTCGATGGCCGAAACGGCGGCTTCGCCGGCCAGGGCCTCGATACGTCGTATGCCAGCCGAGACCGCGCCTTCCGAGACGATGCGGAACAGGCCGATATCGCCGGTGCGTGACACATGGGTGCCGCCGCACAGCTCCACGGACCAGCCGGATTTATCGTCCTGTGGCGCGCCCATGGAAAGGACGCGGACCTCGTCGCCGTATTTCTCGCCGAACAGGGCCATGGCGCCGTGGTTAACCGCCTCTTCCGGGGTCATCAGGCGGGTCGTGACTTCGCTGTTCTCGCGGATGCGGGCATTCACCTCGCGCTCCACCTCTTCCAGTTCGGCCGGGGTGATGGGGCGGGGCTGGGCGATGTCGAAGCGCAGGCGGTCTGGCCCGTTGAGCGAGCCTTTTTGCGTAACATGGGCGCCGAGCGTGCGGCGTAGCGCCTCGTGCAGCAAATGCGTGGCGGAATGGTGGGCGCGGATGGCGGTGCGGCGGGCATGATCCACCTCTGCCAGCACGGGCTGGCCGATGCGGGCCGTGCCGGCTTCCACCGTGCCGATATGCACGAACAGGCCGCCGAGTTTCTTCTGCGTGTCGGTAATGCGGATGCGTAGATTATCCGGGCCGGTGATGATGCCGGTATCGCCCACCTGGCCGCCGGATTCGGCGTAGAATGGCGTCTGGTTGAGCAGCAGATAGACGGTCTGGTCCGGCAGGGCTTCCTGCACGGGCTGGCCATCGACGATGAGGGCGGTGATGGCGCCCTCGGCGGCTTCAGTGGAATAGCCGAGGAATTCCGTGTGGCCGAGCTGCTGCTCAAGCTCGAACCAGACGGCTTCCGTCGCGGCCTCGCCGGAGCCGGCCCAGGCGGCGCGGGCGCGGGCTTTTTGCTCCGCCATGGCGGCTTCGAAGCCCATCACATCGACGGTCTTGCCTTCTTCACGCAGCGCGTCCTGCGTGAGGTCCAGCGGGAAGCCGTAAGTGTCGTAGAGCTTGAAGGCGACATCGCCGGGCAGGGCGCCGCCCTTGGTGATGTTTTGGGATTCATCCTTGAGTAGAGAGATGCCGCGGTCGAGCAGGGAGCGGAAGCGGTTTTCCTCCAGCTCCAGCGTTTCGGTAATCAGCGCCTCGGCCTGGCTCAGCTCGGGGTAGGCCTGGCCCATCTGGCGGGTGAGTGCCGGGACGAGACGGTGCAGGAGTGGGGTTTTGGCGCCCATCATGTGCGCGTGGCGCATGGCGCGGCGCATGATGCGGCGGAGCACATAGCCGCGGCCCTCGTTGGAGGGCAGCACGCCATCGGCCATGAGGAAGGCGGAGGAGCGCAGATGGTCTGCCACCACGCGGTGGCTGGTTTTGAACGCGCTGTCCGGGTCTTGCCCGGTTTCTTCCGCCGAGGCGAGGATAAGGGCGCGGAGCGTGTCCGTGTCGTAATTATCGTGCTTGCCTTGCAGGATGGCGGCGAAGCGCTCCAGCCCCATGCCCGTATCTATGGACGGGCGGGGCAACGGGTTGCGCGTGCCGGGCGGGCCTTCCTCGTACTGCATGAACACAAGGTTCCAGATTTCGATGAAGCGGTCGCCATCTTCATCCGGGCTGCCGGGCGGACCGCCGGGAATAGAGGGGCCGTGGTCGTAGAAGATTTCCGAGCAGGGGCCGCAGGGGCCGGTATCGCCCATTTTCCAGAAATTATCGTCCGTGGGGATGCGGATGATTTTTTCATCGCGCAGGCCCGCGATTTTCTTCCATAGGTCCGCCGCCTCGTCATCCGTGTGGTACACGGTGATGAGCAGTTTCTCCTTGGGCAGGCCGAAATCCTTGGTCAGCAGGGTCCAGGCATGGAAGATGGCCTGTTCTTTGAAATAATCGCCGAATGAGAAATTCCCCAGCATCTCGAAGAAGGTGTGGTGGCGGGCGGTGTAGCCCACATTGTCCAAATCGTTATGCTTGCCGCCGGCGCGCACGCATTTCTGGGCCGAGGTGGCGCGCACATAGGGGCGCTTTTCCTGGCCGGTGAAGAGATTCTTGAAGGGCACCATGCCGGCGCTGGTGAAAAGCAGCGTCGGGTCGTTGCGCGGCACCAAGGGGGCCGAGGGCACGATCTGGTGGCCGTTGCGGCCGAAATAATTGAGGAAGGTGGCGCGGATATCGTTACTGGTGACCATGGCTGACGCTTACAGCCAGGATTGGTTTTCGCCAAGTATCGGCGCTCAGGTGGAGAGAACCTCCCGCACCCGGGTGGCGAGGGCCGACATGGAGAAAGGCTTGGTAAGCAGCATGTGGCCCGGAAGGGGCCGGGTGGCGTTGCTCATGGCGCGGTCGCCATAGCCAGTGATGAACAGCACCTTCATGGCCGGGCGTATGGTTCGGCCGGTTTCAGCGAGTTCGCCGCCATCGAGGCCGGGTAGGCCAAGATCGGCAATAAGCATGTCGATGGAGGGGGTATCGTGCAGGATTTGCAGCGCACCCTCGGCATTTTCGGCCTGGTGAACGGTATAGCCCAGCTCCTCCAGCACCTCGGCCGCAAGCTGGCGGATGCTGGCTTCGTCATCGACCAGCAGAATATTCTCGCCCAGCCGGGCGATGGGTGAGGCAGCGGGCGCGGCGGTGGTGCTAGGCGCGGCCGCAATGCCGTGATGGCGCGGCAGATAGAGCGAGACCGACGTGCCTTGGCTTGGCGCAGAGACGACATGGGTGCCGCCGCCCGATTGGCGGGTGAAGCCATAGATCATGGACAGGCCTAGCCCGGTGCCTTTACCCACCGGCTTGGTGGTGAAAAATGGCTCGAAGGCGCGGGACAACACCTCTTGCGTCATGCCGGTGCCGGTATCGGAAACGGTAAGGGTGGCGTAATCGCCCGCGCTGAGGCCGAGCTGGCTGGCTTGCGCGGCGGTGAGGCAGGCGTTGCCGGAGCTGATGAACAGCGTACCGCCATGCGGCATGGCATCGGAGCCGTTGATGCAGAGGTTGAGCAGCGCGTGTTCGAGCTGATTGGCATCCACCATGGTGGCGCACTGGCCGGGGCAGGGCGCGATTTCGAGCTGGATGGCGGGGTTGATGGTGCGGCGGACCAAATCCTCCATGCTGGCAATGAGGGCGTTGATGTCCGTGGCGCTGGGGTTGAGGGGCTGGCGCCGGGCGAAGGAGAGCAGCCGGTTGGTGAGGTTGGCGGCACGGGCCGTGGCATCGCGCGCGGTAGCGAGATAGCGTGCCAGCTCATCGGGGGTTGCGTGGGGCAGGCGGGTTTCCAGCCGTTCCAGGCTGCCCATGATGCCGGTGAGCAGATTGTTGAAATCATGTGCGATGCCGCCGGTGAGCTGGCCGACCGATTCCATCTTCTGGGCCTGGCGCAGATTTTCCTGCGCTTCGAGCAGAGCGGTACTGCGTTCGCGGATGCGGGTTTCCAGGGTTTCGTTAATGGTGCGCAGGGCGCGGCTGGCCTGGTCGAGCTTGATGGCGGTGGTGGTGCCGTAATCGACGAGGAGCAGGGTAATGATGCCCGTGCAGTCGGCGGCCAGGGTGGTGACGAAATTACCGGATATGGCAGTCAACAGAGCAGGTAGGCCCGGGAAGTAGCCACGGACCATCATAGCCGCGATGATGACGCCGAGCAGGCCGGGGCCGAAGCCGCCAAATATGGCCGTGACGACCAGGGCGGTGAAAAAAGGCAATAGCGGGATATTAACGGCGCCGGCCTGGGCTAGGGCTGAATGCCCGGCCCAGGCGAGCAGGCAGGCGGGAAGCGGAATGAGATAACCCGCCCACTTGGTCTGACGGATACGGATGATCAGCCCGAGCAAACGGCAACCCTAACTTTTGATGAACGGGCTGTCATCCTGACTGCAACCAGAGCGCGGGGTCAAGCTGATTTTAGGCGCAGCAGACGCGCGGCGCGAGATGGTCGTGTGTTAAGCCAATGAAAAAATGCAAAAATAACGCCGTTTGTCGCGCCAAGTTATGACAATTTGCTCATGTCTGAAGCGTCACATTAGTTAACAGCTTAGGATGAAGATTGAGGCTGGCTTAATCGTCGCCGCCATCTCCGCCGTCGTCGGAAGCCATCAGGGCCTCGGCGACGCTGGCGGATTGCTCGCGAATTTTCTTCTCGATGGCGTCCGCGATCTTGGGGTTGTCGCGCAGATATTGCTTGGCGTTCTCACGCCCCTGGCCGATGCGCGTGGAATCGTAAGAGAACCAGGCGCCAGATTTTTCCACCACGCCGGCCTTCACGCCCAGGTCGATCAGCTCGCCGGCCTTGGAGATGCCCTCGCCGAACATGATGTCGAACTCTACCTGGCGGAAGGGCGGGGCGAGCTTGTTCTTCACCACTTTCACGCGGGTATGGTTGCCGGTGACTTCCTC
>JAKBCX010000117.1 GCA_021807465.1 Pseudomonadota bacterium
ACTTCCTGCCCCAGACAATGGCGGCTTCGGCCTCTTACTAATAGGGTAAATTGTGCCGCCCGCCGGGTAACAGGCGGGCGGCATTGTGGTGTGCGGGAGACGTAGATGGCCCGGAAGATGATGTTAATCGGGAATGAATTGTGGTGCTGCGCATTTGTGCTCGCGGCGGGTTTGGGGCTGGCCGGGCCGGTGCGGGCGGCTGATCCGCAAAGCCCCATGCATTGGCCGGCGATTGCGGTGCGTGCCCCGGCGCAGGCGCTGCTTATCAGCGTTGCCCGTGCGGGTAACAGGCTGGTTGCCGTGGGCGGGCACGGAGTAATTATTTATTCCGATGATAACGGGCAGAATTGGCGCCAGGCCGAGGTGCCGGTGAGCGAGACAATAACCTGCGTGGCCTTTGCCGATGCAAAGGATGGCTGGGCGGCGGGTGACCAGGGCGTGGTGCTGCATACCGATGATGGCGGGGTGAGCTGGAAGATTCAGCTGACCGGCGATCAGGTTCTGGGGTTGATGACAAAGGCGGCTGCGGCGTATGCGGCGGCGCATCCTGGGGATGAGGCCGCAGACCTGGCCGTGCGCAGGGCCGGGATTTTGAAAGATGCCGGGGACGACAAGCCGTTTTTGACGATTTTGGCGCAAAGCCCGCAAGAGGCGGAAATATTTGGCGCCTACAGAATAGCGGTACGCACAACGGATGGCGGTAAGAGCTGGCAGGATTGGAGCCTGCATGTTGGCGATCCGGTGAGCCATAATATCTACAAGGTTGCCCAGGACGGGCAGGCGCTGTTTCTTACGGGCGAGGATGGCACGGTGCTGCGCTCGGATGATGGCGGGCAGAATTATGCCATGGTGACCGTGCCGGATGAGAATACGTTTCTGGGGATTCTCGGCACGCCGAAGGGGGCGGTGCTTACGTATGGCGTGGCGGGAGAGATCTACCGCTCGGCCGATGAGGGCAAGAACTGGACGCCGGTGCAAAGCCCGGCCTCCTCCGACCTGACGGATGGGATTGTGCTGCGCTCGGGCGCGATTTTGCTAACCAGCGAGGATGGAAACCTGTTCATCAGCCATGATGACGGACAGAATTTTGCGCCAGTGGGCGCGAATTTGAAGATGGGTGTGTTTGGCCTTACCCAGGCGGCAAATGGGGATGTTGTGTTTGTTGGCTCTGGCGGCGTACGGGTGGAACCGGCGGCGTTGTTTGCTGCCGCGCAGTAAGCGCGCCGGGTAATTTGGCGGCCTGATCGAAATATGGATGAAGGAAGGCATGGCGTTGGATTACGGTAATCAGGAGATGGAGGTTCTCGCCAATATCGATGATTTCGATAAGGGCAGCGGCTCTTTGTTCGAGCGGATATTATTCAACAACCGGGTCATCTTTCTGCTGCTCTGCTTTACCGTGACGGTGGCGCTGGCGATTGCCGCGCTGAATGTGCGGATTAATGCCGATTTCAACGATACGATTCCAACGCATCAGCCCTATATCCGTAACTACCTTCAACATTTCAGCGAATTGCAGCTAGGAGCCAATTCCGTCCAGATTTCGGTGACGGCGGATAAGGGCACGATTATCGATAAGCATTATCTAAGCGTGCTGCAGCACATGAATGACGAGATTTATGTGCTGCCAGGCGTGAATCAGGCGTTCATGACCTCGCTCTGGACGCCGAGCACACGCTGGGTGGCTGTTACATCCGACGGGCTGAATGGCGGGCCGGTGATTGGCAGCGATTATAATGGCAGTCCCGCGGCGCTGGACGTTGTACGGCGCAATATATTGGCCACGGGTAAGGTGGGCAGCCTGGTGAGCGATGATTTCCGTTCCAGCATGATTACCGTGCCGCTGCTGGAGAAGGACAACCTGACCGGTAAGCCGATTAACTACGGTGCGCTGGCGCAGAGGCTGAACGAAATACGGAATAAATATGACCAGCAGGGCGTGACCGTGCGGATTACGGGCTTTGCCATGGTGGTGGGAGACATGATTAACGGCATCAACAAGGTGCTGACGTTTTTTGCCGTGTCTCTTGTTATCGCCACGCTGTTTTTGTTTTGGTACACGCGCTGCGTGCGGTCCACGCTGCTGGTGGTGTTTGCCTCGCTTACCGCCGTAACCTGGCAGATGGGGCTGCTCACCCTGCTGGGGTTTGGGCTGACGCCTTATTCCGTGCTGGTGCCGTTTTTGGTGTTTGCCATCGGCATGAGCCATGGCGCGCAAAAGATGAACGGCGTGATGCAGGATATTGGGCGCGGCACGCATCCGCTGGTGGCGGCGCGCTATACGTTCCGGCGCTTATTCCTGGCCGGGTTCGCGGCGCTGATTTGCGATATGACGAGCTTTGCCGTGCTGCTGACGATCCGCATTACCGCCATTCAGCAGCTTGCGCTGATTGCCTGTATCGGCGTGGGGATTCTCATCATCACCAACCTGATGATGCTGCCGGTGATGCTGAGCTTTACCGGGGTGAGCCGCAAGGCGGCGCTGCGCTCGTTGAAGAGCACGCCTACGCCTGGGATGCCCCGGCGGCGGCATCTGGTGTGGGATTTTCTAGACCGTTTCACCACGCGCAATTACGCCATGGCCGCCATTGCCGGCGGGGTGCTGATTGCGGGCGTGGGCTGGTATGTGGGACGCAATGTGCAGATTGGCGACCTTGCACCCGGCGCGCCCGAGTTGCGGCAGGATTCGCAATATAACCGCGATAATGCATTCATCGTGAGTCATTTCACCACCGGGTCCGACACGTATATCGTGTTTACCGACACGCCCCCTTACGGTTGCGTGGATTACAACATGCTCGCTGCCATGGACCGGCTGCAATGGCAGCTTGACCAGAAGCCTTATGTGGAATCCACCGAGTCCGAGGCGTCATTCGGGGACCAGATGTTCATGCTGCAGAATGAGGGCGCGCCGAAATGGTTTGGAATTGAGCCGACTGATGGCGTGCTGGGCTCTTTTGCCAGGGCAACGCCCGATGGGCTGGTGAATTTCGCCTGTACCTTCGCGCCCATGTATATTTCGCTTACCGACCATAAAGCCAAAACGCTGAGCGAGGTGACGAAGCTGGTTGAGGGATTCATCAATAACCCCGCCAATCAGGGCAAGAATTTCAAAATGTCGCTGGCGGGGGGTAATGCTGGCATTCAGGCGGCGACGAATATCGTGATTAAGCAGGCCAACCGGAATATGCTGCTGCTGGTGTATGCGGTGGTGATTATCTTCTGCTTCATCACCTTCCGCTCCTGGCGCGCGGTTGTTTGTGCCGTGGTGCCACTCACCATTACCTCGATTTTGGCCGAGGCGCTGATGGTGTGGCTGCATATTGGTGTGAAGGTGGCCACGCTGCCGGTAACGGCGCTGGGTGTGGGCATTGGCGTGGATTACGCGCTTTATGTGCTGAGCATCATGCTGAAGAATCTGCGCCAGGGGGCTTCGCTGTCCGAGGCATACCATGCCACGCTGCTGTTTACCGGGCGGGTGGTTATTCTTACCGGCATTACGCTGGCTACTGGTGTTGCCACCTGGATTTTCGCGCCCATCAAATTCCAGGCGGATATGGGCATCCTGCTCTCCTTCATGTTCCTGTGGAACATGCTGGGGGCGATGGTGATGCTGCCCGCCCTGGCTTATTTCCTGCTGCCGCCGCGCTTGTTCGAGAAGGCGCCATAATGCGCAGGGTGGCGCTGGTAACAGGCGGTGGTGCTGGCATGGGCGAGGCCACATGTCGAAGGCTGGCGCGCGATGGCATGGCAGTGGGCGTGCTGGATATAGACGGCGAAAACGCCAAGGCGGTGGCGGATGCCATTGTGGCGGCAGGGGGGCAGGCGCTGACGCTGCGGGCGGATATTTCCCGCAGGGCGGAGGTTGAAGCCGCTATAACCCGGCTGCGCGCGCAATTTGGGCCTGTTACCGTGCTTGTCAACAATGCGGCGGTGGAGAGCTTCTGCGCGTTCGAGGCAATAGATGAGGCCGGGTGGGACAGGCAGCTCGGCGTGAATTTGAAAGGCCCCTATATTGTTACCCAAACCGTGCTGCCGGATATGCTGGCGGCGGGCTGGGGGCGGATTGTGAACGTGTCCTCATTCGGCGCGCAAACTGGTGCGCCCAACATGGTGGCCTATACGGCGAGCAAGGGCGGGGTGATTGCGATGACGCGCTCCCTTGCCATAGAGCTTGGGCCGAAGGGAATTACGGTGAACAGCGTCTCCCCCGGGTTTATAGATACGCCGATGGCGCGCCGTGCGATTGAGGGCGATTTATTCCCCGTGCCGTTTGAGCAGATTGTGGCGAGCTACCCGATACCGCGTTTGGGCCGGGCGGAAGAAGTGGCGGCGGCGTGCGCGTTTTTTGCGTCGGAAGAGGCGGGGTATATTACCGCGCAGCTTTTGGGCGTGAATGGCGGGGCTACCGTTTAACGCAGCCGCGATTGCCCCAAGACCCGCGGCCATGCCAGAATTGGCGAAAACCAGGCATGGAAGGTGGGGGATGGACGCGCAGGATTATTTTCGTGGTGGTGTGGCGGTGGTGACTGGGGCTGGCTCGGGCCTGGGGCGTGCCATGGTGCAGCGCTTTGCCGGTGCCGGCATGGGGGGTGTGGCGCTGGATATTGACGGCGCGCGTGCTGAAGAGACTGCGCAGGCGGTGCGCGATGCGGGCGGCCGGGCGATTTCGTTACAAGTTGACGTGGCCGATGCCGCCGCGATGGAAGCGGCGGCTGCGGCTGCCGAGCGGGAGTTTGGCGCTTGCACGGTGCTGTGCGCCAATGTGGGCGTGCAGCAATTTGGCGCGCTGGATAAGCTGACCGCGCAGGATTGGCGCTGGGTGCTGGATGTGAACGTGCTGGGCGTGGTGCATACGGTGAATGCGTTTTTGCCGCTGATGCGTAAATCGGCTGGGCACAGGCATATCGCGGTTACGGCGTCCTCGGCGTCTCTTACGCCCGGAGTGCGCATGGGGGCTTATACCACCAGCAAATATGCGGTGCTGGGCTATACGGAAACCTTGCGCATGGAGCTGGCGGATGAAGGGATTGGCGTGACCAGTATTCTGCCTGCGGGGATGATTACGCGGCATTTGGAAAGCAGCATGGCGGCGCGGCCGGAGGAATTGGGTAAGTCCGAGGTTCGGCGCGAGGATATTGATGTGATGATGGCGAGCCGTAAGATGGAAACGGCGGGCCATGTGGCCAGCGCCGAGCATGCGACGCGGCATTTGCTGGAAGATTTGGCGGCGAATGAGCGGTTTACGATTACACATGGGGAGTATAGGGCGCAGCTGGTGGCAACGCATGAGGCCATTTTACGGGCGCATGATCGGGGGCAGGAGGGGTGAGGAGAAGTCTCCAGGGTCTTTTAGGGGGATTATTTGGAGCGAATCTTCAATAAGTGGCCCCTGATTGGTTGAGTGCCGCCGCAGCCACAGCGGCGTTACGTAACCATGGTATCGCCACTCGTAGCGTACAGATTATATAGCCTGGATGGCTATACTGATGGCAGTAAGAGGCCTTTTCAATCTCCTGACCATGTTGGCCGCCTGGAGCTATGTTTCTGCGCTCCAGTGGTCAAACGCTCGCAATGGAAGAGGCTTTTCAGATTTCGAAAGAGCTTTTGACTTCCTTGCTCTGAATGGATATTCGCAAAAATCATCAAAAGTGGAATAACGTAGATTATAATATTCCCGATGACGTTGCCCCTGACACCTGTTCCGGACAAAGAGTACGGTCCTCCGAACGTTTCAGCGGTACACCACACGCTCAGCGAATAAAGAATAGCCAGCGGCGCCATATACGGAAGGGCAAAGCGGGTTAATAGCGATAGGGCGATTGCTGTTTCAACAAGCGCGATTATGATGGCGAATATTGTTGGCTCAACAAAGGAGATAATGGCCAAGACAAGATGAAGCCAGGTCAAAATCCAC
>JAKBCX010000118.1 GCA_021807465.1 Pseudomonadota bacterium
TGTGGGCACCATACGCGGGCTGCACTGCCAGGTGGCGCCCAGCGTGCAGGGCAAGCTGGTGCGCGTGGTGCGCGGGGCCATCTGGGATGTGGCGGTGGATATACGAAAAGGTTCGCCAACTTACGGCAAATGGGCGGCGGCGGAAATTTCGGCGGAGAATGGCAAGCAGATTTGGGTGCCGGGCGGGTTCCTGCATGGGTTCTGCACGCTGCAGCCGGATACGGAGGTGATTTACAAGGTCACCGCGCCGTATGACAAAGCGGCGGAGCGTGCGGTAATCTGGAACGACCCCACATTGGCCGTACCCTGGCCGGTAAAACCAGGGCAAGAGGCTCTATCGGACAAAGACCGCGCGGCCCCCGCCTTTGATGCAGACAATAATTGGTTTGTGTACGCATGATTCTGGTAACGGGTGCCAGCGGGCAGTTAGGTGATGCGCTGGCAAGGCTTCTCGCTGCGGAAAACATTGCCTGTACGGCTGTCAGCCGTCCGGAATTCGATTTTGAGAAGCCCGGGACGATTGCGGCCTGTTTTAACCGGGTGCAACCATCGCTCGTGATAAACGCCGCCGCCTATACGGCGGTCGACAAGGCGGAAAGCGACCAGAAAGCCGCGCGCGCAGGCAACCATACCGGCCCGCTGGCGCTTGCCGAATTATGTATGTCTACTGACGTTCCGTTCATACACGTTTCTACCGATTACGTGTTCGACGGCACCAAGGGCGCGCCCTATGTGGAGACAGACGCCACAAACCCCACGGGTGTGTACGGCGCCACTAAGCGCGACGGCGAGAACGCAATTTTGGCCACAAACGCCAAGGCCGTGATTCTGCGTACAGCCTGGGTTTACGCCGCGCATGGCAAGAACTTTGCCCGCACCATGTTAACGGCCGGGCGCAAGGCGCCAGTGTTGCGCGTGGTAGCAGACCAGCACGGCGCCCCCACTGCGGCGGTAGATTTGGCAAAAGCGATTCTCGGTATAATCGCACGCATCGAAGAAACCGGGTGGAAGCCTGAATATAGAGGTATTTTCCACGCCGCCGCAGCAGGTGAGACCACCTGGCATGGTTTTGCTACCGCCATTTTCGAGGAAGCGGAAAAACTGGGCTATAAGCCGCCAGAAGTGCAGCCCATAAGCACCGCAGATTGGCCAACGCCAGCCCGGCGTCCCACGGATTCACGCCTGAGCAGCGCTAAGATTGCAGAAATATTTGGCATTTATATGCCGCATTGGCGCGAGAGTTTGCCTGCAGTTGTGGCGGCGCTGCTGGCGGAGGACAACGCCGGCTAATCGTTCCGAATCTTTTACGAAAATCCTGCGAAATGAGCGGCTTATGCGCAAAAAATCGGTGGCTGGGGGTAAAGTTTATTGCCAGCCAGCCCACCGGCCTCTATAGCTGTGAGCAGATGCAGCAATGAATAGGGGCGTGATGCAGCTCGTCGCTTCTCAGCACCGTCTCCTGTCTCCGGCCTGCAGGCGCGCTGGCCGGCGTGCGCTGGCGTGGCCGTGATGCGCCCGGCACAGCACCCGGATATGCGGGTCACTATTTTGCTCTCCACCTATAATGGCGCGCCATTTTTGCCGGCGCAGCTTGAGAGTTTTCTGAATCAGACGCACCAGAACTGGGAAATTCTCTGGCGCGATGACGGTTCTACCGACGAAACACGGCGCATTATGCACGAGTTCTCCTCCGCCGCGGGGACCGGACGTTGCCGGGAGGCACCTAGCAGCGGGCCGCATATGGGGGCCGCGCCAAGTTTTCTTACCCTTCTGGCCGAGGCAGACCGTAGCTCCATTTTAGCATTTGCTGACCAGGATGATGTATGGCTGCCAGAAAAGCTGGACCGCGCCCTATGCCATTTGGCACCCGCCGGCGACGAGCCTGCCTTGTATTGCGCGCGGCAATATCTGGTGAACAAGCAACTTGCTCATGCCAGAATCTCTGCGCGCCATGAGCGGCTGGGATTTCCAGCCTGCCTTACGCAAAATGCGGCAAACGGCAACACATTGGTAATGAACGAAGCCGCCGCCAGGCTGGTTGTCCGCGCGGGCTATCCGCCGGGCAGCGTGCATGATTGGTGGAGCTATATTGTGGTGGCGGCGTGTGGCGGACAGATTTTATTCGATGAAGTGCCGCAAGTTTTGTACCGGCTGCATGAGCATAACCTTATTGGCCGGGCGCAGCCGCTTTACCGGCGCGCCTGGGCCGCGCTGCAACGCGGGCCGCTTATATATATAACGATGATGCACCGCCATGCCGACATGCTGGAGAGCCAAGCCGGTCGGCTGACAGAAGAAGCACGGCAGGATTTGCGCCTGATCCAGGCTGGGCTGAAAGGCGGGCTACTGGCGCGCTTGGCGGCCCTGCGCTGCCCGCGCTTCCGGCGCCGCACTTGGCTTGAGAACCTGCTGTTCGGCTGGTGGTTTCTTAGCGCCAGGCGGACGACCCGCCCGGCGCCGCACCCGGCCTGGAGCGTGAGCAAGGGCGAAACGGAAGAAGCTGTTTAACGGCTTCTATTCCGCCACCGGCTCTTCCCTTATATCCTGCCATTCTTGCGTGAATGGCTTTTTGCGGAAAGTCGCCCAGAAAAAATTCATGGTGTAGCGCAGCCCTATGGTGAATACCCCCTCCCCCACCAGGCGGCGGCCAGAGGATTGCGCGGGCAGGCGGAAGGTGAAGATCACCCGCCCCACCTTGGAGAGGCGGTTGGCCATGTCCGTATCCTCGCCATAGAAGGAGAAACGCAGATCCGGGTTGCCGAGCTTGAGCATGGCCTCACGCTTGACCACGAAATTGCCACCCTGGAGCATGGCGCCGACATTCAGAAGATACTGGTTGACGATGTAGGCCAGCCAGGCAGCGCGGTAATAGGCCGCGACCACCAGGTTAACCTTGGCGGGTACACCGTAATATTTATACGGGCCAGACAGGCCCACCAGCTTGGGCTTGGTATTGAACTGGCGCAGCACCTCGGTAAGCCAGCCGGGGGGAATGATGGTATCGGCGTCGATATTGGCGACCAGCTCTCCGGTGGAGTGCGAGAAGCCGCACCAGCGCGCCTGCACCAGCCCCTTGCGCGGCTCGTCCACCACTTGCACCCCGTCAATGGCTTCCGCCACCTCGCGCGTGCGGTCGGTACTGGCGTTATTAACGACGATAATCTCGGCATCCTGGCCCAGCACCTGGCCGGCGCGGGCAATTTCGTCACGAATGGCGGCTAAGGACTGCGGCAGCAGAACCTGCTCGTTATAGGCGGGGACGACGAAGCTGATTTTCATACGCGAAACTCCAGACGACTCGGGGCATTAGCCTTCCTCGCCCCCTATCAACAGGGGTTGCCCGCTTAAATCGAATGACCATTCAGTGACAGTTGCGGCGGCATGACAGACACAAAGCCGGGATGGCGGACCTGCCATTGGCGAAGATAGCTTACTTTACAGGCTAGGCGCTGTTGACAGCGGGGCGGCGGGGCGGCATATCGCGCCACTGATTTTGATCCATTTTTTGCCGAGAGTCGTCATGAAGATCCGTAACTCCCTGAAATCCGCGAAAACCCGCGACAAGAATTGCCGCGTCGTCCGCCGCCATGGCCGGGTGTACGTGATAAACAAGAAGAACCCGCGTATGAAGGCCCGCCAGGGCTAATACGAGGTTTTTCAGCAGCTTCGCTAAAGCCCGGCTTCGGCCGGGCTTTTTGCTTGCCCGCACGTCTACCCAGCTGCGCTGCCTGATTTTATTGAAGCGCGCCAGCTATTGTGCGGCTACCGGGGCCTCTGCAAGGGCTGAAAGCAGCTGCATCAGCGCCGCGGCCGGCATGGGGCGGTGGAAAAGATAGCCCTGCGCCTCGGCACAGCCATAAGATAAGAGCAACGCCGCCTGCTCCTCGGTCTCTACACCTTCGGCGGTCACCACCATGTTCATGCGCTCAGCCAGGCCAATAATGGCCAGGATGATCGAGCTGTCATCCTTCTCGTAGCCCAGATCACGGATGAAAGAGCGGTCGATCTTCACCTTGTCGAAGGGGAACCGGCGCAGATAGGACAGCGAGGAATAACCCGTCCCGAAATCATCCAGCGCAATACGCACCCCATGCTCATGCAGACTCCACAGCGCCTCCTCGGTCTGCGCCGCATGGTCCAGCATCACGGATTCAACGATTTCCAGCTCAAGCCGCCGCGGGGCAAGGCCGGTTTCGGCCAATATGCCGTTAATACTGCTCACCAACTCGCTGTCCCGCAATTGCGAGGGGGAAAGATTGACTGCGATATTAAGTGGAACAGGCCAGGTGGCCGCATGTGCACAGGCCTCGCGCAGCACCCATTCGCCAATCTCGCCGATTATGCCGCTCTCCTCGGCCAGCGGGATGAACTCGCCTGGGGACAGCAAGCCGCGCTCGGGGTGGTTCCAGCGGATCAGTGCCTCGGCGCCGGTTAGCTGGCGGCCGGCAAGGTCGAGCACTGGTTGATAATACAGCACGAACTCGCCCCGTGTAACGGCCCGGCGCAGGGCAGCCTGCAGGAACCGCCTTTCCTGCACCAGCTCGTCCATTGCAGGATCGTAGAGCCGGGCCACACCGCGCCCGTCCGTCTTGGCGCGGTAAAGGGCCAGGTCGGCATTCTTCATCAGCACCGCGGGCGTCGTGCCATCGGCGGGGGCCATTGTGATACCGACGCTCATACCGATCTGCACGAGCTGGCCGTCGAAATGGAACGGGCGGGCAATACGTTCGATGATCCGCTCAGCGACACGCATCGCCTCTTCCGGCTCGTCAGCAATAAGAATGGCCGCGAATTCATCACCGCCCAGCCGCGCGGCCACGTCCATATCGCGGATGCAGCCGCGCACGCGCTCCGCCACCGCCACCAGCACAGCATCGCCAGTGGCGTGGCCCAGCGTGTCGTTAACCGTCTTGAAATTGTCGAGGTCGAGGGAAAGCAGGGCGATGCCAGTGGTTTCACACGCCTCGCACATCTGGTGCAACGTTTCCGAGAAGAGGACGCGGTTGGCGAGCTTGGTCAGGCTGTCGTGCCGGGCGAGGAAGGAAATTTGCTCCTGCTGGCGGCGCTGGCCCGTGATGTCGGACCCCACGCCATGATAACCCGCGAAACGGCCATGCTTATCTAGGATTGGTTTGCCGGTGAGCGACCAGAAACGCTCCTCGCCCGCCACCAGCACGGGCACCACAAGGTCTCGAAAGGGCGAGCGCTCGGCAATGGTGCGGCGCAGCCGGTCCAGCGCGGCATCCTGCTGCCCCCCCTCCCCCAGCCCGAGCAGGGCTTCGGGGAAACTCCCCTCAAAACTCTCCACAGGGCGGCGCGCCACCTGGGCCAAACGCAAACTTACTGGCTGCATACACAGCTGGGCGTCCGTCTCCCACAGCCAGTCCGAGGCGCTCTCCTCGAAATCACGCAAGAGCAGTTTGATGACGGCGGCATTCTCCTCTAGCCGGATGGCGCCGATGGCGCGCTCGTTGAGGCGTTTATTGACGTAGAGGATGCAAAAACCGGTGAGCGCCATGAAAGCGATGAGGTTCACCATGACAACCGGCTCCAGCACATTGGCGGAGAAACCGGCGATGAGGATGCCGATGGAGACCGGCACCCAGAAACACAAGGCGCAAGCCACGGGCGCCACCATGACCGGCGTGGCAAGGCAGCCGACAAACACGCCATACAGCAAGCAAAGCTGGTCGAGATTATGCTGCTGCATGAGTTGCACCATCAGCAATGACCAGATGATGCCAAGCACGATGAGCATGTGGCACATATCGCGCAGATAAGCCTCGGCATCGGCGCCGCTGGGCTGCTCGCGGCGCAGCCACAACCGCGCGCGCGCAATAAGGGCAAAATAATCGGCGTAGAGCAGCGCCATCAGCCCGACTCGAAGAGCGGCGCCCGGCATGCCCCAGAAATC
>JAKBCX010000119.1 GCA_021807465.1 Pseudomonadota bacterium
AGGTATTCCAAGCACTTTATTTTTGCAACTCTCCCTAGCCAATTCTCTTGAGCGTACCACGCCGCAGATTGCATGCCGCGAAATAAATGGCTCATTACGTATCCTATTCGGCGGCTATCTAGGAGCCAAACTGCCCTTATCATTCACCCCTGGCAGCAGTCTTGAGCACGTCTCTTACAATCTTAATCAATATGAAAATGCCATATTCGGAGAACCGCTGCACTGTAGCATTAATGGAAAAAATACGGTGGTTTCAATGAACGGTGTAAACCCTGCCAAAATTATTATTACAAGCCTTTACATCGGACTCGAAACCGAAAATATCGACAAACGCCCGGGTGCAGCAGCTTTTGGCCGCCCGCAAGGGGACGTAGCCATGGGGCTGGAGGTCTCGAACCCAACCCTTACAGCCATACCTTAACCTTTAGACTTGGCGTTCTCCATCCCCGCCTCCGGATACGTCTCCTGCCACCCCCCACCCAGCGCCTGGTACAGCGTAACAAGGTCGGTGCCCATGCGTTCGGCAGATTGCGCCTGGCGCTGCTGGGCTTGCAGGTAGGATTGCTGCGCGTTCAGCACGGTCAGGTAATCTACAAGGCCCTGCTTGTACTGGTCTTCCGCCAGGCTCAGCGCGATGCCGGATTGCTGCACATCGGTGTTCAGCGCATCCAGCGCGTCATGCTCCTGGGCGTAGGTGGTCAGGGCCGTGTTTACCTGGGTGAAGGCCGTAAGCACGGTTTTGGCGTAGCCAATGGCCGCCTCGCGCGCTTTGGCCTTGTTCAGTTTTACCTGGCCGCTTAACTGCCCGCCGGCAAAGATCGGCAGCGTGATGTCAGGCCCCATCGCATAGGTGATGGCACCCCACTGGTTCAAATCCCTAAGCTGCAACGCCTGCAGCGAGGCAGAGGCCGAGAGGTTGATGCTGGGGTAGAGCTGCGCCTCGGCAACGCCAATCTCGGCCGTGGCCTGGTGCAGATTGTCCAGCGCTTCGCGCACATCCGGCCGGCGGGTGAGGAGCTGCGAGGGCAAGCCTACCGGCACGCTGGGCGGTGTGAGCGGTGTGGGCGCGGGGGTGGTAAGGTCGGCAGGCAGGCCGTTTGGTGTCTCGCCAAGCAGCAGGCCAATCTGGCCGATCAGCGCATCACGGTTGGAAATAAGCGCGGGCAGCTCGGCCTGGATAGAGGCGGCCGTGGCCTTGGCATTGGCAACGTCTAGCGAGGTGGTAAGCCCCGCCTGTTGGCGCTCGGTGGTTAGCTGCACAAGCTGGTTGGCGGCATCCAGGTTTTTCTGGTTGATGGCGATCTGTTCTTCGGCGCCGCGTAGCTGGATGTAATCCTTGGCCACAGCCGCCTCGACATTGAGCAGCGAGGCACGGCGGGCTTCCTCGGAGGATTTGGCATGAGCCACGGCAGCTTCGGCGATGCGGCGGTTTTTGCCCCAAAGGTCCAGGTCGTACTGAAGCTGCAGCCCGTATTGGTAGATATTTATCGGGCCAGTGGATACTTGAACGCCACCGCCGCCTGGCGCGCTGGCACTGCCATTGGCAACGCTGCCGGCGTTGGTGCTGGTTCCCCCGGCGCCGCTGGCGAACAGGCCGAAAATACCCTCCTTGCTGGGGTACTCATGCGTGTAGGAGGCGGCGCCGCTCAGGCTGGGGTAAAGCACCGCGCCTTCAATCTGCGCCTGCGCCTCGGCTTCCACCAGACGCTCGGTGGCAATCTGCAGGTCGAGATTTTGCGCCACGGCCAGGGCTTCGAGCTTGGTCAGCTCGGGGTCGTTGAAGCTGTTCCACCATTGCGGGCTAACGGCGCCGCTGGACACATACGTGCCGCCTGAAGCCGCTTCCTGCGTAAAACTGCCGGGCACCGCGGCGTGCGGGGGCGCAAAATTCGGCCCCACCATGCAACCTGAAAGCGAAAGCGCGGCGCAAGAGGTGGTAACAAGGGTAAAACGGCGGAAAGCGGCCAAGGAAATGGCAAAGGACACGGTGAAACTCCGTTAACGGACCCGCTGCGGGGGGTGATTTAAAAGTAACGCAATGGGCCAAACCACGAGGGCGAGAATCCCAAGTATGTGAAATACGTCAAGATAGCTGATGAAACTGGCCTGGAATTGAACCTGCTGATCTAATTGCGCCAAAGACATATCCGGTGGCAAGGCGCGGTAGGGGTTAATGCTTTCGGCAAGGCGCGCATGGTGGAACTGGTCGCGCCAGGTGAGCATGGTGGTGGCGAAGGAAATGCCCATGGAACCGCCAATATTGCGCATCTGGTTGGACAAAGCCGCGGCATCGCCAAAGAATTTCGGGTTCACACCAACGAAGGAGCTGGCCCCCATAGGCACGAAGATGAACGGCATGGCGAAGACCTGCAATACACGCGCCCAGGTGAGTTGCTCAAAGCTCATATACGGCGAAAAATGCGAGTCTGATATGAGCGCCACGCCCATCTGTATAAGCCCAGCGGCCATGAGATAGCGCGGCGCGACGATTCGGCCGGTGACATAGGCCGAGACGGGCATGAAGGCTAAAGTGGTTAACCCGCCCAGCGCCAGGGCAAAGCCAGAGGTTTGGGCAGTGTAACCCAGCAAGGTTTGCGCCATTTGCGGCAGCAACTGCGTGGATGAAAGAAAGCAAAAGCTGATCATGAAGCTGACTGTGCAGCAAATGCCGAAATTGCGGGTAAAAAGCAGGCGCACATTCATAACTGGGTGCGAATGCTGCCACTCCCACACCACAAGAAAAGACAGCGCCACCACGGCAATGCTGAAGGCGGTAACGATGAAGCCAGAGGAGAAGCCGTCATCCACCTCGAACTTGTCGAGGAACATCTGCAACGCGGCAAAACCTATGGCTACAAGCGCCAGGCCCACATAATCCAGCGCGAAGCCACCGCCCTTGAGCAAGGCCGCGCGTTCCTGGCGCAGCAAAGGCGGCTCGGAAACAAAAATGCTGGTGAGGGTGAAGGCAACGAGTCCAATCGGCAGGTTGATGAGAAATATCCAGTGCCAGGAGAAGGCTTCCGTCAGCCAGCCGCCTAGCACCGGCCCAGTAGCCGGAGCGACGATAACGGTGAAGCCAAACAGCGCGAAAACCTGCGGGCGTTTATGCTCGACAAAACTATCCGCCATCATGGCCTGTGCTACCGGCGCCAGGCCCCCTCCCCCCAGCCCCTGCAACACGCGCGCCACCACCAGCATGTTAAGCGAGGTGGACATTGCGCATAGTACCGAGGAGCCAACGAACAGCAGCGTGCTGATCTGGAAGAAGGTCTTGCGCCCCAGCACATTGGCGAGCCAGCCCGATATGGGCAGGATGATGGAATTGCTGACCAGATAGCTCGTCAGCACCCAGGTGCTCTCCGACTGGCTGACGCCGAGCGAGCCTGCGATATGCGGCAGCGAGACATTGGCGATGGTCGTGTCCAGCACCTCCATCAGCGGCGCCAGGGCGATCATCACCGCCACGGCCCAAGGGTTATAGGGGCCTGCCGGTGAGCGGGGCAGCTCAGGCTTCAATGGCTTTTCCGTATGGATGGCTCCACCGACATACCAAGGGCAAGCAGGTAATGGCTTACCCGGCTATCGGTGAAAACAAGCTTCACCGGCACGCGCTGGATGACCTTGATGTAGTTGCCCGTGGCATTCTGCGCCGGCAGCAGCGAGAATACCGCGCCCGTGCCGTACTGGATGGAGTCCACCTTGGCCTTGAAGATGACACCCGGCACGGCATCGACCGTAACGGTGGCCAGCGCGCCGATGCGGATGCCGGGGAGCTGTGTCTCCTTGTAATTGGCGGTCACCCAGACCTTATCGCCCACCACCGCCATCATGGCTGTGCCGGGGGCAACCACATCGCCCTTACGCACCGTGCGCGTGGCCACATGGCCGGCGGCGGGGGCCAGAATCTGAGTGTAGGAGAGCTGCAATTTGGCATTAGCCAGGGCAGCCCCCGCCGTAGCCAGGCTGGCCTGGCCGCTTTGCACCGCGGCCTGGGCTGCCGTCAGCTTGGCCTTGGCCGCTTCTATGGCCTCGGTCGCGGCATCTACCTGCTGTGCGGTCGTGGCATGCGGGTTGATGGCGATGAAGCGGTCATAATCGCTTTGCGCCTGCGTAACGCTGGCCCGGGCAACACTTACCTGTGCTTCGTCCTGGGCAAGATCGGCCTTGGCCTGGGCAAGCCCAGCCTCGGCTTTCAGCACGGCCACACGCTGGTCGCGGTCATCGAGCTGCACCAGTAACTGGCCGACGGTAACATGCTGGTTGTCTCCCACCGCCACCTGCGTCACGCGCCCCGCAATTTGCGGCGAAATCGTATAAATATTCCCGTCGATCTGCGCGTCGTCCGTGGTGACATAAAAGCTGTTATGCCACGCATAAAGCCCGAACGCGCCGCCGATAAGGCCCAGCACCACCGCCAGAATTATGAACGGCCGCAAATTCTTACGCGGTCTTTCCTCAGCCACCCTGCGCTCCTTGCCGTCTTTGCCGCGCAGCCAGACGAAGCCTGACGGCGGTTTATACTGCATGTGCCCAATTCCAGCTCCGGGCAATAGGGCCTGCATCGGCTGGGCGGTATGTTCTTTTTGCGGCCTTGTCTGGTTTTTGAGCTGACACTGATTCGTTTCATGCGCGGCAATTTGCCCACGCCGCATAATCTTGTCCGGCCTAGCTCCAGTATATTTTAAGTTGTAAGCCGGTAAACCCTTAATTTCAGAACCCTACCTAAGATAAGGCGCGCCGCCGCCATGAGATTGGTCGATTTTATATAAAAAATTCAATCAATATATTATAATCAATCGGTTAATTTTGCCTCATGGCAAGTTGGTTTATGTGGGGGAAACCTGACAATTTATTTACATTACATTAAAAACCCTCTTGCATCCGAGTCGGTTTTGACCGTTATTCTCGCTTAGGTTGTAACGTCAAACCCAAACAGGTAAACATTCATGGCTTTCGCACCCACCACACTTGACCAGCTCGTGCGCCAAAAACTCCGCTCATGGCCGCAGCATCCGCCAGGCCTGGCGGACCACGATATGGGCGCGTCTGGGTGCTGGATGCGCGCGCGGCCGGGGACGGTGGATGACCTCGACACGCCCTACCTGAAGATGCCCGGCTCTAACCGCCTGAAAACCGTGCCGGACGGGCTGTGGCTATGCTTTGGCGGCACGGAGAAAGACCCTTTCGTCGATCTTTTTGCCATCGAGGCCTGCGGCTCTTTTCAAAATCTCTTAGACAAGCGCTCACGCTTTGCACCCTCAATGCATAGCTGGCTGGCCGTGTGCCCCCTGGAATGGCTGCTGGCGCCGGTCTCGGTGCTCAACCAAATGCCGCGCTGGCGCTATACCGGGCTGTTGCGCGAGGAGCCACGCGCGGCACTGGCCTTGCCGGTGCGCGACATAAGGGTAATGTACGCGCTGCGGCCGCGCCAATATGATTATTTCGCGTCGAGCCAGATTCCGCATGCACATGAATTTTTTGCTCCCATGTCCGCCCTGCTGGGGCCAGACGGGTGGCAGCACCCGCATATGCGCAATTTTATCGCCAGGACATCGCCACGGGCCAATTTCTGGGGATTTTCCGGCACCTCGGCGGCGTGAGGCTTGCCTCCGCCAGAACGGTCCAAGAAGGTTTCACCGAATGATATGACGGCCTCGATACATCCGGCCTCGCGCAAGATGTATCAGGCTCTTTAGAAATTAGCCGGCACACAAGTGCCGCCGCTAGAGGTAAGCTGCTCGCAAAACTGCGCCGCATCCTGATGATTGGCAAAGCCAGTTACGCGCAGACGGTAATAGGTCTGGCCATTCACCGCCACCTTGAGGATCTCGGGCGACTTGCCCGCGAACAAGGC
>JAKBCX010000120.1 GCA_021807465.1 Pseudomonadota bacterium
GGCCTGGCCGCCGCGCCGCTAACGGCGCACACAAAAAACACCACCAGAGACAGCACATCCAGCATTTGCCGCGTGGTTTCAAAACGCCGGTCATTATCGTGCCGCACGGCCACAAACACGGGCATGAACACTTTGCGCGCCGGCATAAAGGCAACTTCCTGCAGCACTTCGGCCAAACGCTGGGCAATGCGGAACTCACCCAGCGCCACCACCGGCATGCGCAGCCCCACTAGCATCACATAGCCGGTGATCGAGATGTAATCGACGAAGGTTGCTTCCATCAGCGGCAGAGAGAAACGGAAGGATTCCCGCAGCACCGGGAAGGCGGGCGGGCGCGGCGGCACCCAGCGCGCGGCAATGGCAGCGCCGATGGCGTAAAACGCCACCCCCACCATGCGTTGATACATCATCGCCGCCACGCCATGCCCGGTATAGGCAAAGGGCAGCGCCACCAGCCCGCCGCTTATGGTGCTGCCCAGAGACATCAAGCCCAGCGCCTTGAAGCGGAATTGCGAGGCGAGCCGCGCCGAAGGCACCAGTATAAAGCTGGTCATCACCACATTCAGCCCCATAATGCGCAGCACCCAGGCAAGCTCGGGCTGCGCATAAAGCCGCGCAATGGCCGGGGCCGCGGCGAACAAGGCGGCCATGAACAACAGCGAGGCGAGAAACTGGCTCCAGAACGCGCCGGCCTCCACCGTGCGGTCGCCAGGGCTGGCCTGCACCTGCTCAGCCGCGCCAGAATTGGCCACCAGCCGCGCCAAGTCGGAAATGGCCGAGGCAATGGCGATAAGCCCGACCACCGAAGCCGGGATAACGCGCAGCAGCAGGCCCAGAATCAGAAACCCGAAACTGCGCTCGGCCAGCACGGTGGCGAAATTCCACGCCACACCACGCGCCGCCCCCCTTGCCAAACTCATGCCCGCTCCACCTCCTGCCGGAAGGCTTTAGACCGCAATCCGCAAGGCATAAAGCGCCAGCAGCAGGGCAGGGGGCATCATCACCGCGCCCAGCCGCAGAAAATGCCAGTTCGTTACGGCTTCACGCTCGCGGTGCAGCGCCTGCAGCCACAGCAAAGTGGCGAGCGAGCCGGTAATGGAGAGATTCGGCCCCAGATCCACCGCGATAAGCGCCGCCGCTTTAAGCGCCGGTGCGGCCCCCGCCAGCACATGGCCCGCCAGCAGCCCTGCTGGCAGGTTGTTAACCAGATTGCACAACAGCGCCGCCGCCGCGCCCAGTTGCAGCGGCCCAAGCCGTGCGCTCAGCGCCGCCAGATGCGCGGTCAGCCCCATGCGCTCCAGCGCGCCGAGCATGATGAACAGCCCCGCCACCAGAAACAGCACGCTCCACGACACGCCACACAGCACCGGCCAGGGCGATTGCCGCCCTCGCGCCAGTACCAAAGCCGCCGTGCCCGCCCCCGCGCAGAAAGTGGGCGGGCCGAGATGCCAGCCCAGCCCGGAAGAGAGCAGCAACAACAGCGCCATCACGATAAGCCCGGCCAGGGTCAGCCGCCCATTGGCATTGAGTGCCAGCCGCTCCGGCACCGCCACCGCCCCGCGCAGCGCCTGGGCCTGCGTGGCCCATAGCAGCGCATAGGTGGCGAGAATCGCCGCTAGCGAGGGCAGGGTGAAAAGCCGCAGCCATTCCGGCAAAGCGGGCATGGCGGCGCCATACACAACCAGATTGGCCGGGTTGGAGATGGGCAGCAGAAACGAGGCCGCATTGGCCACAAAGGCGCAAATGAGCAGGTAGGGCAATTTTTTCTCCACCCCGGCCTGCCGCGCCACCGCCGCCACGGCGGGGGTGAACACCACGGCTGTGGCATCGTTGGAGAGAAAGCCGGTGATGAGTACCGCCAGCGCGTACACATAGGTAAATAGCCGCCAGGGCGAGCCGCGTGCTGCCCGCGCCACCAGGCAGGCCGCCCAGTCGAACACGCCTTCCTGCGCCGCGAGCTGCGCCAGCAGCATCATGCCGGCCAGAAACAGCGCCACGTCCCACCCCTGGCCCGCCGCGCGCAACGCGGCGCCCGGGGGCAGCAGCCCGCATAGCACCAGCAAGACGGCCCCGCCCATGGCATAGGCGGCTTCGCGTACACCAAACGGGCGCAGCAAAACCCCGGCCAGTGCCGCCAGCACAATGGCCAGGGTGGCGCCGCCGCTCAGCATGGCGCCCCCGCGCAGATGTATGTTTGCCGAATCCGCATGGCTACGGCTTAACGGCAGCGCAAAATTCTGCAATGCAGCCTGCGCCGGGTGGCCCGGTTACAGCCTCAAGGAGATTACATGGATTTCGTGCATGCCATCCTGTTCGCCATTCTGCAGGGCGCGACAGAGCTGTTTCCGGTCAGCAGCCTCGGGCATGCGGTGGTGGTGCCCGCCCTGCTGCATTGGCATATAGACCAGAAAGGCCCCGGCTTCCTGCCCTTTTTGGTGATGCTGCATCTGGGCACGGCAACCGGGCTGTTCCTCTATTTCGCCAAAGACTGGATCGCCATTTTCTATGGCGCGCTGGGCCTGGGCTATCAGGAGCAAACCCGCGCCGGCCGTGCGCTGCTCGGCAAGCTCATCATCGCCACCCTGCCACTCGTCATTGTCGGCGGGCTGTTCAAAAAGCCACTGGAGCATTTGTTCGGCGCGCCGCTGCTGGCCGCGCTGTTTCTCATCGCCAATGCCGGGTTGCTGCTGCTGGGCGAGCGCCTGCGCGGCAAAAGCCTGCGCGGCGGCGAGATGGATTACAAGGATGCGCTGATTATCGGCCTGTTCCAATGCCTCGCCTTCCTGCCCGGCATCTCGCGCTCGGGCGCGGCCATGGTGGGGGCGCTGCGCCGGGGTATCGACCATGAGGGCGCGGCCAAATTCTCCTTCCTTATCGGCACACCGGCCATTGCCGCCGCCGGGGTGGCCGAGGTGCCCAGGCTCGTCCATGAGCACCAGCTGCACGCTTTGTTTGGCGTATCGATGCTGGCCGCCGTCGTGGCGGGGGTGGTGGCCTATGCCAGCACGGCCTTCCTCATGCGTTACTTCAAAGGGCACGACACATGGGCACTGAAGCCTTTCGCCTGGTACTGCGCGGCATTCGGCGCTGGCAGTTTTGTTCTGTTGCTGGCGGGCCTCTAATGCGCGCGGTCCTGCTCTTTCTGTTCCTCCTGCTGCCCGGCTTGGCGCAAGCAGAAGTAAATCTGGCCATGGCGCCCATCGACCGCCTCTCTCTGCCATGGTGGAAAGAGCGCTGGGAGGCCACGCTGCGGGAGGCGAAGGAGACGCCGGATGCCCGCATCGTCTGGCTGGGGGATTCGATCACCCAGAACTGGCAGCGCCAGGGCCAGCAAGACTATGACGATTACCTGCCAGTGTGGAACAAATACTATGCCCCGTACCACGCGCTGGATTTCGGCTTCATCGGAGACACCACGGCCAGCCTGATCTGGCGGCTGGACCATGGGCAGGTGAAGGGGCTGCACCCCGCGCTGGCCATCATCCTCATCGGCGCCAATAATTTCGGCCTCCCGCATTGGGATGCGCAGTTAACCGTGCCCGGTATCGAATCCGTGGTGAATATCACGCACCGCGATCTTCCGGGCGCGCATATCTTGCTGCTCGGCGTGCTGCCCTCCATCCGTTCGCCCTGGGTGGATGAGCAGACGGCGCTGACCAATACCGCCCTGGCGCACATCTATGCGAATAGCCCGGATGTCACCTTCGTCAACCTGAAGGCGCTGTTCCTCACCAACGGCAAGGTGAATCCGGCCTTCTTCCTAGACCCGCATTTGCACCCAGACGCCCCGCCCTTGCACCCGGATGCCCCCACCATGGCACGCATGGCGCAGGCCCTAACCCCCTACGTGGTGAAATATGCGGGGCAGCCCGCCCCTTGAGGTGCGGCCCGCAAAGACCAAGTTTGTAGCGAATGAGCAGGATACGAGAACAAGGCACCGGCAAGCTGGTGCCGCTGGAAGGGTTGCGCGGCATTGCCGCGGTCATCGTGATGCTGGGCCACATGGTGCGCGGGCTGGTGCCGCCCGCCCCTGGTAATCTCGATTCCCTCAAAAATGTGCATGACTGGATGCTCAATGGCGGCGCCGCCGTTTCGGTATTCTTCGTGCTCTCCGGCTTCATCCTCAGCCTGCCCTTCGCCAAAGACCGCAGCCTGCTGCGCGTGGGCACGGCGCTGCTCAAACGCTGGCCGCGCCTGGCCGCGCTCACCACCATCGCCTGCCTGTTCTCATGGGGGCTGATCGAGCTGAGCCACGGCGCTTACCACCAAGCCGCCGCCGTCACCGGCAATGAATGGATGGGCAACCATTTCAACGCCCCGCTGCACGGGCACGATATTTCCTGGCTGTCAGCACTGCGCGACGGGCTGTACCGCGTCTATCTGTTCGGCGACGTCAAATTCGACTCGCCGCTCTGGACCATGCGGATCGAGCTGTTCGGCAGCTTCGCCATCTTCCTCGCCGCCCCGGTGCTGTTCGGGCTTAAAAGCTGGATGCTGCGCCTCACCGCCATCGCCGTGGCCGTTGCCCTGGCGGGCACCACCTTCCCCTTCACCTATTTTTCCGATTTCCTGGCCGGTACGCTGCTCGCCATGCTGTTTGCCGAGGGCAAGCTGCCCGCGATTTCCAACGGGCTGGCGGCGGGCATGGGGCTGGCGGGGGTTTACCTGTTCTGCTTCTCCGCCGCCGAGGAGCGGGCCATTTATGCGCCGCTCAAAGCCGTCGCGGCGGGGGAGTTGGCGCATTTTGCCTGGGCGGCCAGCGCGGCGCTCATCATCATTGTGCTTCTGGGCAATGCCGCCATGCGCGGATTTTTCTCCAAAAGCTGGGCGGCGTGGCTGGGGCTTATCTCGTTCCCCATCTATTTGCTGCATGTGCCCATCATGCTCTCCGCCGGGGCGCTGAGCATTAACGGCATGGCGGATTCCCTGGGCGTTACCGGCGCGGTGCTGGCGGCTTCCTGCATCACCATCGCCCTCACCCTCGCTTTTGCCTTGCCGCTGGCTTGGTTCGACAAAGCCTGGACCCGCATACTCAGCCGCGTGACGGGGTGGCTGACCAAACGCCGCTTAACCCCCGCGGGCGGCGGCAATAAAACGGCGGATCAGCTCCGGTGACTTCCGGCCTGGCGAATCCTCCACGCCTGAGGACACATCCACACCCGGCGCGCCGGTAACGCGCAGCGCCTCGGCCACATTATCGGGCCGCAACCCGCCCGCCAGCAGCCAGGGCTTGGCGGGGCGGAAGCGCGCAAGCAGGTTCCAATCCGCCTGCACCGCATTGCCGCCGGGCCGCGTTGCCCCTGGCGGTGGTTTGGCCTCTACCACGTAGCCATCGGCCCGTTCATCGGGGGCGGGAAAATCTTCTTCCGTGGTCACGCCCAACTGGCGCCAGACCGGGCGGCCGAACCTGCCGCGCAAGGCCGCCACCAAGGCCGGGCTGCCATGGATTTGCAGAATATCCAGCGAGATTTCCTGCAAAATCGCGTCAATCTCATCAAAACCCGGATTCACGAACAGCCCCACGCGCTGCGGCTTGGCGCCCGCGTGCCGGGCAGAGAGCGTGGCGGCTTCCACGGGCGTTACGTAGCGCGGGGAGGGGGGAAAGAATACGAATCCCACATAATCCGCCCCGCCCTGCACCGCCGCATCCAGCGCATAGGCGCTGTTAATGCCGCAGATTTTAACCAGGGTCATTGTATGGCGGCCGCGATGGCGGCGGCGGCCTGGGCCGGATCGGCAGCCTCGGTAATGGGCCGCCCGACCACGATGTAATCCGCCCCCGCCCGCACGGCCTGCTCCGGCGTCATCACCCGCGCCTGGTCGCCCAAGGCCGCGCC
>JAKBCX010000121.1:0-3200 GCA_021807465.1 Pseudomonadota bacterium
CTGGAAGCTGCAAAAGTGTGTCCACACCATATGGAAAATGCCCGAAAACCAGCTTCAGCTGCTCTAACTCCCGCCTTGGCCGCGCGCGGAGCGCCTCCAGCTCCCACCCATCCGGCGGCAGATACACATAGGCAACCTCATCATCCTTCCTGCCTGCGGTAAACAAGCGGCGCATTGAGGTGCCCGCAGTTTTGGGGATGTGTAGAAAATAGATCATCATCGTATCTTAGAAACAGGTAGCGCCGCCGTCTTGTCACAATAGATTAATATTACTGTGAGTAAATTTCACCTGCATCACAAGCCGCCAGCGCGCCCTTACCGACCGCTTGCATCGCTGCCTGCGCCATGTCAAACCGCGCCCGTTCCGCGTAACTGGCGCAAAGGTGGATCACCACCGGGGAGCGCGGGGCCTAAAATCGCCGCGCGCCTGGGCATCGATCAGCATAGGAGTTTCCTCGTGTCAGACATCGTGCCCATCCGCACCGCCCTCATCTCCGTCTCCGACAAGACCGGCCTTATCGATTTCTGCCGCGCCCTGGAGAATCACGGGGTGAAAATCCTCTCCACCGGCGGCACGGCCAAGGCGATTCGTGAGGCGGGCATTCCGGTTACCGATGTCTCCGAGCATACCGGCTTCCCCGAGATCCTCGATGGCCGCGTGAAAACCCTGGTGCCGCAGGTGCATGGCGGCATTCTCGGCCGGCGCACCATGCCCGAGCATGTGGCGCAGATGGACGAGCATAAAATCGCCCCCATCGACCTTGTGGCCGTCAACCTCTACCCGTTCGAGGCCACGGTGGCGCGCGGCGCGGCGTTCGAGGATTGCATCGAGAATATCGATATTGGCGGCCCGGCCATGATCCGCTCCGCCGCCAAGAACCATGAGAGCGTGGCCGTGCTCACTTTGCCCGCGCATTACCAGGCCGTGCTGGACGAGCTGAAAGCCCATGGCGGCACCACGCTCGCCACCCGCAAAACCCTGGCCGCCGCCGCCTATGCGCGCACGGCGGCGTATGATTCCGCCATTTCCACCTGGTTTGCGCAGCAAAATGGCGTGGAATACCCGGACAGCTTCTCCTTTTCCGGCACCAAGAAGCAGGAGTTGCGCTACGGCGAGAATCCGCACCAATCCGCGGCCTTCTACACCTCCACCCCCGCCCGCTATGGCGTGGCCACAGCCACCCAGCTTCAGGGCAAGGAACTCTCCTACAACAACTATAACGACACGGATGCGGCCTTTGAGTGCGTTGCTGAATTCTCCGAGCAGCCCACCGTCGTCATCGTGAAGCACGCCAACCCGTGCGGCGTATCCAGCGCCACCAGTTTGGCCGATGCCTGGGATTCCGCCCTGGCCTGCGACCCCGTCTCCGCCTTTGGCGGCATTGTCGCCGTCAACCGCACGCTGGATGAGGCCACGGCGGAGAAAATCTCCTCCATCTTCACCGAGGTGATTATCGCACCGGAAGTGACCGAGGGCGCGAAAGCCCTGCTGGCCAAAAAGAAAAATCTCCGCCTGCTCACCACGGGCGGCGTGCCCTCGCCCACCGAGGCTGGCATTACCTTCAAGTCCCTGGCCGGCGGCTTTTTGCTGCAAACCCGCGATGCCGGGCGCGTGCTGCCTGCCGATCTCAAGGTCGTCACCAAGCGCGCCCCCACGGCGCAGGAGCTGGAAGATTTGCTCTTCGCCTTCCGCGTGGGCAAGCATGTTAAGTCCAACGCCATTGTTTATGCCAAAAACCTCGCCACGCTGGGCGTGGGCGCCGGGCAGATGAACCGCGTGGACTCCGCCCGCATCGCCGCCTGGCGCGGCAAGGCGGCGAATCTGGACTTCACCGGCTGCGCCGTGGCCTCGGACGCCTTCTTCCCCTTCGCCGACGGGCTGGAAGCCGCCATCGCCGCCGGTGCCAGCGCCGTTATCCAGCCCGGCGGCTCCATCCGCGATAACGAGGTGATCGAAGCGGCCGACAAAGCCGGTATCGCCATGGTGTTCACCGGCATGCGCCATTTCCGGCACTAAGCCAGACTCAATTCGTTAGCCGATTACATTGGACCGGCACGGCGCCTATCCTTTATAAAGCGAGTCATGCCCATGAATCTGTCTTTCCTGCCAGACTGGATGCCGGGCTGGGCCGTACTGGCCCTGGCCGTGCCGGTTTTGCTCTGGTGCCTGGCCTTTCTGCTGGTCCCGTTCTCCGTCATCGGCGTAAAAGCGCGGCTGGAGGCGCTGGAGGGCCAGGTGGAGGCCATGCACGAGGAATTGCGCGTGATGGCCATGCGTGCTTCCGGCGCGCTCACCACCACTGCCCGCCATCTCGACCCGTATGACGATGTGCCGCATTTCAACGCGCTGAAGCGCGGCGCCGCCGTGGCCGAATCCGAGCCGCCGCGCAGCGCGCCTATCCCCAAGCCGGAGCCTGTGCGCGCCCCGGCGCGTGAGCGGCTGACGCCGTTGCCCCCCTCCATCCGCCCCCGCCGCGAGCCAAGGCTGGACTGAGTGCGGCTCTTTGTTTCAGGCGCCACCGGCTATATTGGCGGCGCCATTGCCCGCCACGCGGCTGCCAGCGTGGCGGCTGTATATGGCGGGGTGCGGCAGCGCCGGGAGCTGCCGCAAGGCATTAAGGCCATCATTACCGGAGACCTCGCTGAACCGCGCTTTGGCCTGCCGGATGTGGATGCCGCCATTCACGCCGCCGGGCTGGGCCATAAACGCGGCGTGAGTAAAGCCACATGGCGGCGCCAGAATGTGGATGCCGCCGTTAACCTCGCCCGCGCCGCCAAGCTGGCCGGGGCAAAACGCTTCATCCTTATCTCCACCGCCTATATCCATGGCCGCGTGCATGATGGCGCGGTGAGCGACGATACCGCCCCCGCCCCCATGGATGATTACGCCCAGAGCAAGCTGGACGCCGAAGATGCGGTGCGCGAAGCGTTCGGCCCTGGCGTAAGCATCATCCGCCCCAGCGCCGTCATCGGCCCGGGCTGCCCCGGCAATATCCAATTACTGCTGAAACTGCTCTCCCGCGGCCTGCCTTTGCCCTTCGCCAGCATCCGCAACCAGCGCGGCTTTGTCCCGGTGGACGGCCTCGCCGCCCTGGCCCTGCTGGCCGCCCAGGCCGAGGCACCCCCACCCATCATGCTCGCCGCCCATCCGGAGACAATTTCCACCACGGACCTCATCCGCGCTTTGGCCGCCGGGCTGG
>JAKBCX010000121.1:3300-5831 GCA_021807465.1 Pseudomonadota bacterium
GTGGACGGCCTCGCCGCCCTGGCCCTGCTGGCCGCCCAGGCCGAGGCACCCCCACCCATCATGCTCGCCGCCCATCCGGAGACAATTTCCACCACGGACCTCATCCGCGCTTTGGCCGCCGGGCTGGGCGTGCGGCCCCGCCTTGCCCCCTGCCCGGCCGGTTTGCTGCTGCTCGGCGCCAGCCTGGCCGGCCGCCGCGCCATGGCGCAGAGCCTTACCGGCAATTTCGCAACCCACCCGCGCGCCGCCCTTGCACTGGGCTGGAAACCGGCGGAATCCCTGGCGGAATCGCTTGCCGCCACCGCGCGGTATTATAATACCACACACAAAACCCCTTGACGTTAAGCGCCTTTCCCACCATAAGCCCGCCCACGGCGCGCATCCGCACGCCGTTGTTTATTTAAGGGGCGGATTCACGCTCTGCCTAAGGACCACCAGGCGTGATCCTTAGGCAGGGCGATCCGCCCCGGATAATTGGGTGAACATATGAAAACGACCATCTCCATCAAGCCGGCGGATGTGAAAAAGGACTGGGTCCTTATCGACGCCGAAGGCCTGATCCTGGGCCGCCTCGCCGCCATCGTCGCCAACCGGCTGCGCGGCAAGCACAAGCCCATTTTCACGCCGCATGTCGATTGCGGAGACAATATCGTCATCATCAATGCCGAGAAGGTAAAGCTGACCGGCAAGAAGCTGGAAGACTCCGTCTTCTACTACCACACCGGCTATGCCGGCGGCATCAAGGGCCGTTCCATTAAGGAGCGCCTGGCCGGCAAGAACCCGCAAAGCGTGGTGGAGAAGGCCGTGGAGCGCATGATTACGCGCGGCCCGCTGCAGCGCCAGCAGATGAAGAATTTATACGTCTATGCGGGGCCTGAGCACCCGCACGCCGCCCAGCAGCCGAAGAGCCTCGATGTCGGCGCGCTGAACCGCAAGAACCGGAGGGTCTAATCCATGTCCGACACGAATGCTTTCTCCGGTCTGAAAGACCTTGCCGCCACCACCGGCCTTGCCCCGGAAGCCGCGCCGAAGCGCGAGCCGAAGCGCGACACCCAGGGCCGCTCCTACGCCACTGGCCGCCGCAAGAACGCCATTGCCCGCGTATGGGTTAAGCCCGGCAAGGGCGAGATCCTCATCAACGGCCGCAAGGCGCCGGTGTATTTCGCCCGCCCGGTGCTGCGTATGCTCATCACCCAGCCGTTCCTGGTGGCGGACCGCTACAACCAGTTCGACGTGTATTGCACCGTCAAGGGCGGCGGTCTCTCCGGCCAGGCCGGCGCGGTGCGCCATGGTATCTCCCGCGCTCTTACGCTGTTCGAGCCGGAGCTGCGCGGCATCCTGAAGGCCGCTGGCTTCCTCACCCGTGACCCGCGTATGGTCGAGCGTAAGAAATACGGCAAGCCGAAGGCCCGCCGTTCATTCCAGTTCTCCAAGCGCTAAGGCTGGAGGCACAGAAAAAACCCCCTGGAGAAATTCAGGGGGTTTTTGTTTTCAGGGAGGTTTCATATGCGCGTCATTCTCACCGAGGATATGCTCGACCGGTTGGACCAAATGCGCATTTATACCAGCGTCAATGGAACACGCCGCCTCAAGCCTGGCGACGCGATTTGTTTCAGTAAAGACACAATTATCGGCCCTTATTGCGCCATCCTTAACGGGTTCAGCTTTTCGCATATGGGCAGCTTCAGCTACACGCAAAGCCCCTTGCCCGAAGGCATGAAGGTCGGACGTTACTGCTCTATCGGCAGCTTCGCCAGCATCATTGGCGGCAACCATCCAACAGATTATATCTCGACTTCCGCGTTTTCTTACGATGCCGGCATGGCCATCTTCAACAAATCCCTCGAGGATGACGGTATCTCCAACTTCCGCCGCCACGGCCTGAAGCTGAGCCGCCCTGACCGGCACGAATTGCCGATTATTGGAAACGATGTTTGGCTCGGCAACCATGTTACCCTGGCACGCGGCATTACTCTTGGTGACGGCTGCGTCATTGCCGCGTCTTCGGTTGTCACAAAATCAGTGCCGCCATACGCCATTATTGGTGGCAATCCTGCCCGTATCATTCGCATGCGTTTTCCTGAGAAGCTCATCGAACGGCTGCGGCGTTCGCAATGGTGGCGCTATAAATTTTCCGCCTTCAGCGAAATGAGCTATAATCAGCCGGAAATATTCCTCGACCTCTTTGAGCAAGCCCTCATCAAACGCACGATTATCCCCATGCCCGATCAAACACAAACGCTGGCAGAAATCTTAGGCGTATAACACCCGGCATAGGCCGATTACCCCAGCAACGCCTCAAACTCCGCCACATGTTCATAATCTGGCATCAGCCGCACCAATGTCTCATCCCGCCTCGTTGCGGGGTGGGTGTAAATCTCCGTCCGTCCCTCAGGCAGTAGCGGCAACAGCTTCTCAATCCGCTCCCGCGTCATGTGCCCGGACCATTTTATGCCAAACACCTGGTCCGGCAATTCCAGCCCGCGCGCTTGCAGGCGCAATAGCCGCGTCCAGCCGTAAAGCGCGTAATC
>JAKBCX010000122.1 GCA_021807465.1 Pseudomonadota bacterium
GAAACCCCCGTTACGGTGGCCGATACCCGTGCCGAGGCCCTGATTGTGGCGGGGCTGCGCGCGGCGGCGCCGGAAATTCCCGTGGTAGCGGAGGAGGAAGTAGCGGCGGGCCGCATAACCAAACCGGAGGAAACATACTGGCTGGTGGATCCGCTCGACGGCACGCGCGAATTCGCCGCCGGGCGCGATGAATTCACCGTTAATATCGGGCTGATTGTGAACGGTGCCCCCGTGCTGGGCGCCGTGGCCTCGCCCGCGCTGCACGAGCTGCATTTTGGGCTGGCGGGGCGGGGCGCCTGGCGCCGCCGCGCCGGGGTGGAAGAACGCATTTCCGCCCGCCCCGCCCCGCCCGAGGGGCTGACGGTGATGGCCTCGCGCCATTATGCCGATGCGCCGGAGCTGGCCGCCTGCCTCGCCCGCTACAAAATCGCGGCCCTCACCAATATCGGCTCCGCGCTCAAATTCCTGCGTTTGGCCGAAGGCGCCGCCGATTTCTACCCCCGCCTGGGCCGCACCATGGAGTGGGACACAGCCGCCCCGCAAGCCGTGCTGGAGGCCGCGGGCGGCGTGGTACGCACGGAAGATGGCGCGGCCTTGCGCTATGGCAAACCGGGCTGGGAGAACCCCGATTTCTGTGCCTGGGGTTTGCTTGAATAAAGCCTCAATCTCACCATGATATGCGGAGAGCATGGTGATGTGATGAAGAAATTTGCACTCCCCGCCTTGCTGCTGGCCGCCGGCCTTACGGGCTGTACCTATGGCCCGGGTTATTATGGTAATGGCTATTATGGCTCGGGCTATTATAGCGCGCCCAGCTATTACGCCGCGCCCAGCTACTATGCCGCGCCGGGCTATTACGCGCCCAGCTATTATGGCGGCTCCACCGTCATTTTCGGTTATGGCGGGCATGACCACGATCATTACGGCGATCACGATCACCCGCCGCCTCCGCCACCCAGCGGCGGTCCGCCACCTGGGGGCTGGCATGGCGGCGGCGGCCCGCCGCCTGGTGGCGGCTGGCATGGCGCTGGCGGCCCGCCGCCTGGTGGTTCTCCGCCCGGCCCGCCACCAAGCCCTCCGCCCGGTCCTCCGCCCGGCGGTGGCGGCCATCCCAGCGGCGAGCCGCCGTTCTTCCACAGCCACTAAGCGCCATTAAGCGTATCTAAAAGTTTTTCCCCTCTCCTGGGCGCCTTAACCCAAGAGAGGGCCATGTATGGATGCGTTCCTGTTCAGCGATGCCGTTTTGCGCCGATTTCTTGGCGGCCTCGCGGATTACGCCGTTATAATTCTGGATATGGAAGGCGGCATCGCCGCCTGGAATGAAGGCGCGCGCCTGCTCACCCAATACCATGCCGCCGATGTGATGAACCGGCATTTCAGCCTGTTCCACACACCGGAATCACGGGCAGCCGGGCAGCCGGATTCCGCCCTGGCCGAAGTGGCCGCAACCGGCAGGTACGAGGAAGAAGCCTGGCGCATGCGCGCCGACGGTACGCATTTCTGGGCGCACGCCACCATCAGCGCCATTCACGATGAGCAAGGCAAATTACGCGGCTATGGCTATGTAATGCAGGATTTCAGCGCCCGCCGCACGGCGCAAAAATACGCCGAATCCATGCTGCACCTTCTGGAGCACACCGCCAGCACCGATTACGTGACCGGGCTGGATAACCGCCGCGCGCTGGACAAGGCCTTGCGCGCCACTGCCTCCGCCGCGCGCCGCCATGACCGGGGTTTCTGCCTAGCGTTGATCGATATCGACCAGTTCCAGGCTTTCAACGAGCGTTTTGGCCGCGCGGCGGGCGATGCCTATCTGCGCCGCGCCGGGCAGAAATGGCGCGATGTCATGCGCCCGGAAGATTTCCTCGCCCGCTATTCCGGCGCCGAATTCGCGCTGTTGCTGCCGGATACAGAGCAAAGCGGCGCCATGGTCTGTGTGCAGCGCCTGGCGGGCGAAACGCTGGAGCCGCTCACCTGCTCGGTTGGCCTGGCGCAATGGGACGGCACGGAAACCGGCGCCCAATTACTGGACCGCGCGGCGGAAGCCCTGGCCCAGGCCAAGGTGGAAGGCCGCAACCGCGTTATCATTTCCCAGGCCGCGCGTACTGAAGCGCCTGGGGGTGAAAGCGGCGGCACGTCTTGGCTGCGTGTGGTGACGCGGAATTAGAAAAGCCGCTCCGGCCGCCGCCTTACGCCGCCGCCTTGCGCGCGTTGCGTATACCGTCGGATAGCGCCTTCACATCGCGCAGCACGGCGGCCACGTTTTCGCGGCATAGTGTCTCGATCAGCGCCGAAGCCACAATCGCCGCATCCGCATGCTGCGCCACCACGGCGGCTTGTTCTGGCGTGCGCACGCCAAACCCAACCGCAATCGGCAAATCGGTGGCGGCGCGGATGCGCGGAATATCCCGCGCCAAATCTGCCGCCGTGGCGGTGCGCGTGCCGGTAATGCCGGTAATGCTTACATAGTAAACAAAGCCGGACGAGCCTTCGAGCACCAGAGGCAGCCGTTCATTGCTGGTGGTGGGCGCCACGAGGCGGATGACATCCAGCTTGTTCTTTCCGGCATCCGGCAGCAGCAAATCCGCCTCTTCAGCCGGCAGGTCGACCACAATCAGCCCATCCACCCCCACCATGGCGGCGTCGGCGCAGAATTTCTCCACGCCGTAGGAGAGGATCGGGTTCAGATAGCCCATCAGCACAATCGGCGTATGGTTGTTGGCGCGGCGGAATTCTTCCACCAGCCCCAGCACGCCATGCAATGTGGCCCCGGCCAGCAGCCCGCGCCGCCCGGCGGTTTGGATGGTTGGCCCATCCGCCATGGGGTCGGTAAAGGGCATGCCGATTTCAATAATATCCGCCCCGTTCGCCGCCATGCCATCCAGCAGCGCCAGAGATGTCGCGCGGTCCGGGTCGTAGGCTTCCACGAACGGGATGAGCGCCGCCTGCCCGCTTGCGCGCAGTTTCGCGAAAACGCCAGCGATGCGACTCATAGCTCGGCTCCCAGATATTTGGCGACGGAGAAGATATCCTTGTCACCCCGGCCAGACATGTTGAGCAGGATGATCTGATCCTTGCCCATTTTCCCTGCGATTTTCATGATATGCGCGATGGCGTGGCTGGTTTCCAGCGCCGGGATAATCCCTTCCGCGCGGCTGCAAAGCTGGAACGCCGCCAGCGCCTCGTCATCGGTCACGCCCACATATTCCACGCGGCCAATATCGTGCAGCCAGGCGTGCTCCGGGCCAATGCCCGGGTAGTCCAGCCCGGCCGAGATGGAATGTGCCTCGATGATCTGCCCATCCGCATCCTGCAGCAGATAGGTGCGGTTGCCGTGCAGCACGCCGGGGCGGCCACGGTTGAGGCTGGCCGCGTGCTGCTCCGTATCCAGCCCATGCCCGGCGGCCTCCACGCCAATCAGCTTCACGGAAGGCTCGTCAAGGAATGGGTGGAACAGCCCCATGGCGTTGGAGCCGCCACCCACGCAGGCAATGGCCACATCCGGCAGCTTGCCCTCGGCCTCCATAAGCTGCGCGCGCGCTTCCTCGCCGATAATGCACTGGAAGTCGCGCACCATGGCCGGGTAGGGGTGCGGTCCCGCCACGGTGCCGATGAGGTAAAAGGTGTCGCGCACATTCGCCACCCAGTCGCGCATGGCGTCGTTCATGGCGTCCTTCAGCGTGGCCGAGCCGGAGCTTACCGGCACAACTTCCGCCCCCAGCAGCTTCATGCGGAACACGTTGGGCTTCTGCCGCTCCACATCCACCGCGCCCATGTAAATGGTGCAAGGCAGGCCGAACAACGCGCATACAGTGGCCGTGGCCACGCCGTGCTGCCCGGCGCCGGTCTCGGCGATAATCCGCGTCTTGCCCATGCGCTTGGCCAGCAGAATCTGGCCGATGCAATTATTAATCTTGTGCGCGCCGGTATGGTTCAGCTCTTCGCGCTTGAAGTAGATTTTCGCGCCGCCCAGCTCCTTGCTCAGCCGCTCGGCATACCAAAGCGCGCTGGGGCGGCCCACGTAATGCTTCAGGTAATAGGCCAGCTCGCTCTGGAATTCCGGGTCGGTTTTCGCCGCCTCGTAAGCCGCTTCAAGTTCCAGAATCAGCGGCATGAGCGTTTCCGCCACATACCGCCCGCCAAACTCGCCAAACCGCCCGCGCGCATCCGGCGCGTGGCGCAGGCTATTCATAATCGCATCGCTCATCCCCCGGCTTTAACCCAACGCCCTTGCCGGATAAAGGCCGCCACTGGGGGAAACAGCAAGGTTTCAGCAAGAAAGACGGAGGCTCACGCCCCCTTGGCAATCACCCCCAGCCGTTCCGCCACCCAGTCCGGCTCGGTAATCATCAAATCATGCCCTGTATCAATATCCCACACACGGCCCTGCGAGCGCTCCATGAGCAGCGCCATGTCCCGCCCTGGCTTGGTGATGGTGCAAATCAGGTGGCTCTCCGGTATGGCCCGCATCGCCGCCTCGTTATGCAGTTGCAGCTTCTGCTCGAAGCATTTCCAGGGCTGCGGGGTGAGCCGCGCCTTGGCCCAGGCGTGTTGCGCGGGTTCGGTAATGCCGTAAAATTCCGGCCCGGCTAGGTCGGGGAACTGCACCAGCTCCACCCCATCCACCACCTGTCCGGCCTGCCGCGCCGCGCTAATCATCGGCCCTGCGTGCTCCAGCAAAGATTCATTATGGCGCGGATAGGCGGCATCCAGATACACGCGGTGCCCCACCCGCTCCGGCGCACGGTCCGCCACGCCGGTAATCACCATGCCGCCATAGGAATGGCCCACGATAATCACATTGCGCAAATCCTCATAAACCAGGAGCTGCACCACATCCTGGATATGCATCTCCAAATCCACATCCGCGCTTAGCAGATGTGCCCGGTCCGCCAGCCCGGTGAGCGAGGGGGCATACACAATATGCCCCTGCGCCTGCAGACGCCTGGCCACCGGCTGGTAGCACCAGCCGCCATGCCCGCCGCCATGGATCAGCACGAAAACCGCCATTTTTTCCTCCATTATTGTAACTTATCAACTGATAACTTATCGGATGGTAAGTTACAATACCGCCAATCCCGGCTATCAGGGGCGCATGACCTCACCCCAGCCCCGCAAGCGCGATGCCCAGGCCACCAAGGCGCGCATTCTGGAAGCCGCGCAAAGCGTGTTCGCCCGCACCTCTTACGCCGATGCCGGCATACGAGAGATTGCCGCGCGGGCCGGGGTGAGCACCACGCTGCTGCTGCAGTATTTCGGCTCCAAGGCTGGGCTGTATGAGGAAGCGCTGAACCTGCTGGTGCCGCTGGGGGATGTATTACAAACCCCCCGCGCCCAGTTCGGCCAGGCGCTGGCCGAAGCTCTCCTCCATTCTGGCGACCAAAAAATCCGCCCCACCCTGATGATCCCGCTGGCGGGCGGCGATAGCGAGGCCGCAACCATTGCCGCGCGGGTAATGGAGGAGCGCGCCATCGCCCCGCTTGCCGCCTGGCTTGGCCCGCCCAATGCCCGCGCCCGCGCGCTGGAAATTGCCGCCATGGCCACCGGGCTTGTTACCTACACCGCCTACCTGCCCCTGCGCGCGCATACAGGCCAGGACATTGCCCATATGGCCGCCTGGTTCGCGCAAAATGTGCAGACGATTGTTGATAACGGGGCGGATTAAACGCCGCCGCGGCCATCTGGCACGTCAGCGCAAGCGGCGATGCGCGAGTTTGTCACCCCCGCCTTATGCTCTGTGAAAACAGCGCCGTGCCATACATATCC
>JAKBCX010000123.1 GCA_021807465.1 Pseudomonadota bacterium
GCGAAATCGGCATATTCGCGGCCATTGCCGGATTGCTTGTAACCGCCGAAGGGCGCGAAGAAGTCGATATCCGGCGCGTTGACGTAGATGCTGCCCGCGCGCAGGCGGGAGGCGACGTCGCGGACCTGCTCCATGTTATTGCCCTGCACATAGGCGGCGAGGCCGTAAACCGTGTCGTTGGCGATTTCGATGGCTTCCTCGACCGTGCCGTAGGGGATGATGGAGAGGACGGGGCCGAAGATTTCCTCTTTCTCGATGGTCATGCCGGGCTTCACATTCCCGAACACGGTGGGGCGGGCATAATAGCCTTTGTTCAGCCCATCGGGCTTGCCCAGCCCGCCGCAGGCCAGGGTGGCGCCTTCGTCGATGCCGGCCTTGATGAGGCGCTGCACCTTGTCCCATTGCATCTGGCTGACGAGCGGGCCGAGCACCGTGCCCTCGGCCAGCGGGTTGCCGGTAATCTGCTTGGCGGCTTCGTCCACGGCGATTTCCAAGGCTTTGTCGTGCAGGTGGCTGGGCACCAGCATACGGGTGGCGGCGTCGCAGCTCTGGCCGGAATTGATGAAGCAGGCGCCGATACCCTGGCGCACGCGCAGGTCGAGATCGGCATCCGGCAGGATGATGTTGGCGGATTTGCCGCCCAGCTCCTGGCATACGCGCTTGACGGTGGCGGCGGCCTCGCGCGCCACGATGATGCCGGCGCGGGTGGAGCCGGTGAAGGACATCATGTCCACATCCGGGTGGCCGGCCAGAACCTGGCCCACATCCGGCCCGGTGCCGTTGACGAGGTTGAACACGCCCTTGGGCACGCCGGCCTCGTGCATGATCTCGGCGAAGATGAGTGCGTTGATGGGTGCGATTTCGGACGGTTTCAGCACCATGGTGCAGCCCGCGGCCAAAGCTGGGGCGACCTTGCAGACGATCTGGTTCAATGGCCAGTTCCAGGGCGTGATGAGTCCGCACACGCCGATGGGCTCTTTCACCACGCGGGTGGTGCCGCGGGTCTCGTAATATTCGAAATTCTCGAATTTATCGATGAGGGCCTGGAAATGCCCCTGGCCGACAAATACCTGCGCCTCTTTGGCGAAGCCGGTGGGCGCGCCCATTTCCTGCGTCACGGCCGCGGCGATTTCGTCGTAACGGCGGTTATAGATTTCCAGGCAGCGCTTGAGCAGGTCCAGACGGTCCTTATGGCTGGTGCGCGAATAGGTGCGGAAAGCGGCCTTGGCGGCGGCCACGGCGCGGTCCACATCTGCGCTGGAACCGCCTGAGATCTCAGTAAAAGCCTCTTCCGTGGCGGGGTTGATGACGGGGATGCGGTTGGGGACAACGGGGTCCACCCATTCGCCGTTGATGTAGAATTTCAGGTTGTTGGTCATATCATATCCTCCTGAGACCTGAACTTATATTGGCTATATTAGCGGTAACACGGTTGACCCCGGAACACATTGCACAAATCTAATATGTGTTCTCCGGTCAACCCGCGTGCGCCTGAACCATGCCAGCTAGGATCAGGAGTAAAATATGGAAGTAAAGACCATAACGCCGCCGATTGTGCAGTTGGAAGGTGTAGCCAAGTCTTATGGCGGGGCCGTGGCGCTGGCGCGGCTGGACTTGGATGTGCGCGCGGGGGAGTTTTTTACGCTGCTGGGGCCTTCTGGTTCTGGCAAAACCACAACCTTGCGGCTGATAGCCGGGTTTGAGCGGCCGGATACTGGGCGGATTTTGCTGGATGGCGCCGATGTGGCGCGGCTGCCGCCCTTCGACCGGAACGTGAACACCGTGTTCCAGGATTACGCGCTGTTTCCGCATCTCACGCTGGTTGAAAACGTGGCTTATGGGCTGCGCGCCAAGAAAATGCCCAAGGCCCAGGCGGAAGCCGAGGCCGAAAAGGCCCTGGAGGCCGTGAAACTTGGCGCGTATGGCGGGCGCAAACCGGCCCAGCTTTCCGGCGGGCAGCGCCAGCGCGTGGCCCTGGCCCGCGCCATGGTGAACAAGCCGCGCGTGCTGCTGCTGGACGAGCCGCTGGGCGCGCTGGACTTGAAGCTGCGCCACCAGATGCAGGCGGAGCTGAAACGGTTGCAGCATGAAACGGGCATTACGTTTATTTACGTAACGCACGACCAGGACGAGGCGCTTTCGATGAGCGACCGTATTGCCGTGTTCAGCGAGGGGCGCATCGAGCAAGTGGGCACACCGTTCGATTTGTATGAGCGCCCGGCTACGGAGTTTGTCGCGGATTTCGTCGGCACCTCCAATATTCTTGGCCATGCGCTGCTGCGGCCTGAAAAGGTGCGGTTGCAGCCGCTGGATGCGCCGGTGCCCGAGGGGGCAAATGCCAAGCCGGGTATTGTGCGCGAATCGATCTATCTGGGTGCCGTTACGCGCTACCAGGTGGTGCTGGATGACGGTGCGCTTCTGGCCGTTATGGAAACAAACAGCGTGCCGCTGGGCAACCGGCTGCGGCTGAACGCCGGAGACCAGGTTCTTGCCGTCTGGCCGAAGGCCGCGGCGGTTAATATCGGCAACTAGGGAGAGGTACCATGAAAGAAGCTTTTAAGAAGAAGTTTACCAGGTTTACGCTCTGTCTTTCCATTGCCTTGCCTATGGCGCAGGGCGCCGCGGCGATGGAGCCGTTGCAGAGCATAGGCAAGGGCGAAGGCGTGCTGAATGTGGTGGCCTGGGAAGGCTACGCGCAGGACCAGTGGGTGAAGCCTTTTGAGCAGGCCACGGGCTGCCAGGTGAATGCCAAATATGCAGGCTCGTCGGACGAAATGGTGGCGCTGATGCGCTCGGGCGGCGGCGACCAGTATGATGTGGTTTCGGCCTCGGGCGATGCCACGTTGCGTTTGATTTATGGCCATAATGTGCAGCCCATCAATATAGCGCTGATTCCGGCCTGGAAAGATTTCATTCCGCAACTGAAGAGCCCGGATTTCAATACGGTGGCGGGCGTGCACTATGGCGTGTCCTATGAATGGGGACCGAATACGCTGCTGTATAACACCAAGGTATTCCCCACGGCGCCTACATCGTGGAGCGTGATCTACGACGCGAAATATAAAGGCAAGATCACGGTTCCCGACAATCCCATCCAGATTGCAGACGCGGCGCTTTATCTGTCTAAGACCGATCCTTCGCTGGGCATTACCGACCCGTATGAGCTGAACCAGACGCAGATGAATGCGGCGGTGAAGCTGCTTAAAGGGCAGGCCAAGCTCATCAAGAAATACTGGGCGCTGGCCTCGGATGAAATCCAGCTCTTTACCTCGGGCGATGCCGTGGTGGGCGCCGCTTGGCCTTACCAGACCAACACGCTGCAGGCCGCCCATGTGCCGGTTGCGGAGACCATTCCGCAGGAAGGCGCCACGGGCTGGGCGGATACGTGGATGATCTCGGCCAAGGCCAAGCACCCTAATTGCGCCTATATGTGGATCAACTGGGTAACGACGCCGAAAGTGCAGGCGGAACAAGCCATTTATTTTGGCGAAACCCCGGCCAATACGCTGGCTTGCAAGGAGATGGACAAGATTCAGCCCGGCTCTTGCGAGCAGTATCACGCCAATGCGCCGGCGTCTTATTTCGATCAGATCAAGTTCTGGAAAACGCCGCTTTCTGCCTGCGGAAATGGTAAGAATGACTGCCTGGATTACACCGTGTGGCAGCGCGAATGGCAGGCGATTAAAGGATGACGGGACTGGTTTCCGCAGGGGGGCTTTGCCCTCCTGCGTCTTTTGCAAGGGGTAATGTGCAATGAACCCCGCCAAGGCTATCTCTTCGCTCTCGTGGCGGCGCGGCTGGGTGGCGGTTATGTCGCTGCTTGGCTTGCCGGCGGTATGGTTTGGAGGGCTGTATCTGGCTGCCATCGGGGCGATGTTTGTCACCTCGTTCTGGACGGTGGATTCACTCTCCGGCCAGCTTATTCCCGGCTTTTCGCTGGTGAATTTCCAGTCCCTGCTCTCAGGCCATGTTTACATCCGCATTGCTGAACGCACCATCTTCATCGCGGCGGCCGTTACCATAACCGATGTTATCCTGGCCTGGCCCGTGGCTTACGCCATGGTGCGCCTGGCGGGGCCGCGTTTGCGCGCGGCCATGATGGCGGCGGTGATGATTCCGCTCTGGTCGAGCTACCTGGCGCGGGTTTATGCGTGGCGGCTTATTCTCTCGCATGATGGCGTGCTCAACTGGGCGCTGTCCGCCATCGGCCTGCCGAACGCGCATATTGGCTACTCCAACTGGGCCATGTGGATTGTGTTCTCGTATTTGTGGCTGCCCTTCATGATTCTGCCTGTGTCGGCGGCGGTGGAGCGTATCCCGCCCAGCCTGCTGGAGGCTTCGGCCGATCTCGGCGCGCGCGGGCTGGCCACGTTCCGCCGTGTGATGGTGCCCATGGCGCTGCCCGGCATGGTGGCGGGTGCTATCTCCACCTTCTCGCTCACGCTGGGCGACTACGTTACGCCCATGCTGGTGGGTGGGCGCGGGTCGGATTTTATTGGCAATGTGGTCTATTCCAATGTGGGTGTGACCAACAACATTCCCTTCGCCGCCGCTTACGCCGTGCTGCCTTTATGTGTCATGGGCGTGTTTTTGCTGGTGGCGCGCAAGCTGGGGGCTTTCGATGCGCTCTGAGACTTTCATTTGGGCCGCGGTGGTAGCCATATTCGGGTTCCTGTTCATCCCGATCGCCATCATCTTGCTCTATGCCTTTTCCGCTGCGCCCATTCCCGCCTGGCCCATTGCCGGTTTCACCCTGCATTGGTTTCCCGACACGTGGCATGACGAGCAAGTCCGCGAGGCGTTGCTGCTTTCTATCGAAGTTGCGGCGCTGGCCACGGTTATGGCCATCCTGTTTGGCGCGCTGGCCGCGCTGGCGGTGGTGAAAATGCGCTCGGCCAGCCGCGAGGTGGTGAGCTTTGTGGCCGTGCTGCCCATTGCGCTGCCCGGTATTCTCACCGGTATGGCGCTGGCCTCGTATTTTGCCACATGGGGCGTGAACCTGTCTTACTGGACCATTGTTGCCGGCCACGCCACGTTTTGTACCGTTATTGTTTACAACAACGTCGTGGCCCGGCTGCGCCGCATGCCGCGCTCGCTTACCGAGGCCTCGGCGGATTTGGGCGCGGATGCGTTCCGCACCTTCCGGCTGGTACAGCTGCCAATGATGGCGAGCGCGATTGGCGCCGGGGCGCTGCTGGCTTTCGCGCTTTCATTTGACGAGGTCATTGTCACCACCTTTACCGCGGGCGCGCAGAACACGCTGCCCTTGTGGATTTTTGGCGCCATCCGCCTGGGCCAGGCACTGCCCGAGGTGAATGTGGTGGTGTTCGCCATTATCGTGTTTACCGCCGTGCCGGTGCTGCTGGCGCAGAAGCTGATTGGCGAGGCGGGGAAGATGGCGCGGTAGACGGCCCAGCCCGGCGTAAATTTGCTGTAACACGCCGCATCCATGCGCGTGGCGCGGGCCTGGCGCCTTGCTTGTTGCCCCAGTCCAGCCTAACGTTGCGGCTTGTTCAGGGAATGATGCCTCGTACCGGTAAACGGGCGGAGGAGCAGGAATATGGGGCATATCGCGGGGCAGTCTCCGGGTGCGCAGGTCGCGCTGGTTGCCGCGGCGGGGTTATTGCCGTTTTTATCCAGGCTGGGGGCCGATGCCGAGCGCATAATGGGGCCTGCCGGCATCGACGCCGCCCGGCTGGATGACAAGCCCGAGGGCAGCATACCCCTTGCCGCCTATGTGGC
>JAKBCX010000124.1 GCA_021807465.1 Pseudomonadota bacterium
AGAACACAATTTCGGCCTTGCCCACGCGGCTTTCCAGCACGTCATTGGCTTCCATCAGGCGCGGCAGATGGCCCGCCATGCGGCTATCCTTAAGCCCATGTGCGTAAGAGCGGTTGGTGTGGAACACCCAAAAGGCCAGCAGCGGCCCCTGCAGGAAAGGCCCCATGGTGGTATGGCAACGGCGCAGAAGGGCAGCAATACGGAGCAGATTTTCCGGGCGCTGTACCTCATCGGGCTTCAGGCTGCGGCCAGGCAGCAGGCGGGAGACCATGACGCCGGGGGCGGTGTAGAAAATTCTGGGCGAGATTCCGGCACGGGCGGCGGCGCGGGCAGCGGCCTGCTCGTTGAAGCGCATAACGCCATGTTCGGGACGGTCGGCACCCAGGCGCACAGCGAAGCGCTGGCCCTCGGCGTTCTGCACGCCATAATTGCGGTTGGTAATACCCCCTTCAAGCGGCCAAACCTTAATCGGCCCCTTCCAGAACGGCAGCGACTCAACCTCGATGATGCCGCGATCGACCATCAGATCATTCACGTCTCTCACACCCCCCGGCTGCCGGCGCCTGCCGACATTATACAATCACACGCTCAGGGGGAACCAGAAATGCGCCTAGCCCCCTTTGCTTTTGGCGCAATCTTGGTCTGGTTTGGCGCTGGTGGCAAGCAAGGCGGGAAGCGGCTAAAATGATGCGATGCCTGCTGACGACCTGTTCGGTCCGCCACCACAAGCGGAACAATCCAGCACTGTGCCGCAACCTTTGGCGGAACGGCTGCGCCCGCGCGCGCTGGAGGATATTGTGGGCCAGCCGCATCTGCTGGGGCCAGAGGGCAGCCTCACGGGAATGTTATCACGCCACTCCCTCGCCTCGCTCATTTTGTGGGGGCCTCCGGGGGTTGGCAAAACCACCATCGCCCGGCTGCTGGCCACCCAGGCGGGGCTGCACTTCCGGCAAATCTCCGCCGTGTTCTCAGGCGTGGCGGATTTGAAGAAGGTGTTCGACGAAGCCACGAGGCTGCGCCGTGCCGGGCAAGCCACTCTGCTATTCGTGGATGAAATCCACCGCTTCAACCGCGCCCAGCAGGATGCGTTTCTGCCGGTGGTGGAGGCCGGCACCATCGTGCTGGTGGGGGCGACGACGGAAAACCCCTCCTTCGCGCTGAACGGCGCGTTGCTCTCGCGCTGCCAGGTTTTCGTGCTACGGCGGCTGGACGATGCGGCGATGGAGCAGCTCCTGGCCCGCGCCGAGGCCGAGATGCAGCGCCCCCTGCCGCTGACCGAAGGCGCGCGCGCCAGCCTGCGCGCCATGGCCGATGGCGATGGCCGCGCCCTGCTGAACATGGCCGAGCAGCTTTTCGCCCTGCCGCCCGATGGCACGCTGGACGAGGCGGCACTAACCCAAATGCTTGCCCGCCGCGCCGCCTTGTACGACCGCGACCGCGAGGAGCATTACAACCTCATCTCCGCCCTGCATAAATCCATGCGCGGCTCCGATGCCGATGCCGCCCTGTATTGGCTGGCGCGCATGCTGGCGGGCGGAGAAGACCCGCGCTACATCGCCCGCCGCATCACGCGCTTTGCGTCCGAGGATATTGGCCTGGCCGACCCGCAAGCCCTGCCCCAGGCCCTGGCGGCGTGGGAGGCGTATGAGCGGCTGGGCTCGCCGGAAGGAGAAATCTGCATCGCCCAGGCCGTGCTGTATCTGGCCACCGCCCCCAAAAGCAACGCCGCCTACAAGGCTTTGGGGGCAGCCAACCGCGCCGCCAAGGAAACAGGCAGCCTGATGCCACCCATGCACATCCTCAACGCGCCCACCAAGCTGATGAAAAACCTGGGCTATGGCGCGGGGTACGAATACGACCACGAGACCGAGGAGGCTTTCTCGGGCCAGAATTATTTCCCCGACGGCATGGGCCGGCCGGATTTCTACCGCCCCGTGGAGCGCGGCTTTGAGCGCGAGATTGTGAAGCGATTAGCCTATTGGGCAAAACTGCGCGAAGAGAAGGCATGAAGGACGTTACCATCACCGCGGAAGCCGCCGAAATGCGGCTGGACCGCTATTTGCGCCGCGAAAACCCTGGCCTGACCCAAGGCGTGCTGCAAAAATTGCTGCGCACCGGCAAAATCCGCCTGAACGGCACCAAAACCGAAGCCAACGCGCGGCTGAACGAGGGCGATGTGCTGCGCATCCCCGAAATTGCCCCGCCGGCCGAGACCCCGCGCGAGCGCCATGTGGTGAAGATGGACCCAGCCCGGCAAAAAGAGCTGGAAGGGATGATCTTATACCAGGATGATTCCGTGATTGCCCTGAACAAGCCAGCCGGGCTGGCCGTGCAGGGCGGCAGCGGCATCGCCGTGCATGTGGATGGCATGCTGGACGCGCTGCGCGAAGAGGGCGCCGAGCGGCCCAAGCTGGTGCACAGGCTGGACCGCGATACATCGGGCATTCTGCTGCTGGCCCGCAATGCGCGGGTGGCGGCGAAGCTGGCGACGCTGTTCCGCAGCAGGAATGTCGAGAAAACCTACTGGGCGCTGCTTGCCGGTGTGCCGGATGCGCTGGAGGGGCGGATCGATCTGCCGCTGAAGCGGGTAGAATTCGGCAATGTTTCACGCGCGGAACCGGCGGGACGGAAAGACCCCGAGGCGCAGAAAGCCGTAACGGATTACCGCGTGCTGGATTATGCCGGGCGCAAATACTGCCTGGCCGAGCTTGCCCCGCACACAGGCCGCATGCACCAGCTGCGTGCCCATTGCCTGGCGCTGGGCACGCCTATACTGGGCGATGCGGCCTATGGCGGCATCTTCGCCACGCCTTTTGCCGCGCAGCTACATTTGCACGCACGCCGCCTGGTGCTGCCCCACCCCGATGGCGGCACACTGGCTCTGGAGGCCGCTCTGCCCGCCCACATGCGTGAAGGGCTGAAATATCTGGGCTTTGCCGTGCCCGAGGCCGCCCGCCCCGCGCGGCGTATGTGAGCAGTTCTTAATCGGGACAATCTAGCCGCGCGGCGCGAATCTGGCCATAAACCCTTATGCTGTGGCGGATAAGAACATGTCTGGCCTTGTGTATGCTGCTGATCTGCGCCTCGGCGCGCGGGGCAGACCCTGTAACATACGACGTAACATTCACACCGAGCGGCGACGCTGAATTAGACGCACTTTTGAAACAAAGTGCCTCGCTCGTCAGCCTGCGCGGCAAGCTGCCGCCAGCGCCTTTCGCGCTTATCGGCCGCGCCAAGGGGGATGAAACGCAATTCCTCACCGTGCTGCACAGCCTGGGCTACGATGACGGCAGCGTGGACATAACCATAGACGGCAAGGCGCTGAACGATCCGGCCCTTCTGCCCGAACTCACCGCCATGCCCGCCAGCCAGCACGCGCGGGTGCAGGTGGTGCCACATAAGGGCGCGCTGTTTCATATTGGAAACGTAAATCTCTCCGGCCTGCCGCAGGGCTTCAAACCACCCGCCATAGTTAAGGCGGGAGACGTGGCGCGCGCGCAACCCATTCTGGCCGCAAGCCCTGCCCTGCGCGCCGCGCTGCAGAATGATGGCTATGCCTTCGCCACGGTAGATGCGCCGCTGGCGGTGGCGAACCTGCAAACCCATACGCTGAATGTAACCTACACCGCCCAGCCCGGCCCGCGTGTGGATGTAGGGCAGATCGAATTCTCCGGCCTCAAGCGCACCGATGCCAGCTTCCTGCGCCGCCACATAAAACTGAAGCCCGGCCAGCTTTATTCTGCCAAAAGCGTCTCCGCAGCACGGGATTCACTGCTCTCACTTGGGGTTTTCTCATCCGTTACCGGCGCGCCCCAGCCGGCGCAGGGCAGTAGCGCGCCGGTCATGTTCCGCGTGATCGAGCAAAAACGCCACGCGGTAACGCTTGGTGGCGCCTATGCCACGGATACGGGCATAAATATCAGCACCTCGTGGGAAGACCGCAATGTTTTCCACCATGCGGAAACGCTCACCCTCACCGCCACGGCCAACGGGCTGGGCGGCACCGGCACCACCGCGCCGGGTTACGATTTGAAGGCGGCATTCGCCAAACCCGACTACTATGCGCCAGGGCAGACACTCACCCTAACGGCAGAAGGACTGAAAGAATCTCTCACCGCATACGACCGCGCGGGCTTCCTGCTCTCTGGCGCGCTGGCGCGGCCCATAACGCCGCACACCGCCATAACCTATGGCCCGTCCTTCTCCAGCATGATTGTAAAGCAGGAGGGTGTGAGCCGCACCTATGTGCTGGTGCAATTCCCCATTGGCTTCACCTTCAACAACACCAACAACCTGCTGGAACCCACGCGCGGGGTGAATTTCTCCCTCGGCATTACCCCCACCGTGCCGGTGGCGGGCAGTTCCAGCGTGTTCGTTATTCTGCAAGGCAGCGTGGCCACCTATGTGCCGGTGGAGCGTAACGGGCACGGCGTTATCGCCATGCGGCTGATGGCGGGCAGCATCCAAGGCGCCAGCAATTTCTCTGTACCGCCCGACCAGCGCTTTTACGCCGGCGGCTCCGGCACGGTGCGCGGCTATACCTACCAAACCATCGGCCCGCTCTTCCCCGACGGCACGCCAGAAGGCGGCGCGGCGATGGATGCGGTGAACCTGGAATTCCGCCAGCACGTCTGGGGTAATATCGGCGTGGTGCCGTTTGTCGATGCCGGGCAGGTCAGCAGCTCCAGCACACCGTTTACCGGCACAATGCGCGTGGGCGCGGGGCTTGGGCTGCGCTATTACACCGGCATTGGGCCTATCCGCATGGACGTTGCCTTTCCCCTCTCCCACATACCGGGAAGCAACTCTTTTGCCCTGTATCTCGGGCTGGGGGAGGCGTTCTGACCATGCGGCGTACCCTCAAGATCGTTCTCGGCCTCCTTCTCACCATCCTGGCCGTGCTGGTGCTGGCCGTTGGCGGGCTGTTCGTGGCGCTCAACAGCCAGGCCGGGCGCAATTTCGCGGTGCGCGAGATCAACAAGCTGGCCGGGCCGGAGGTGAAAATCGAGGGGCTAAGCGGGCATTTTCCCGCGGATTTGAAGCTGGCCGATGTGCAGGTAGCCGACAAGGACGGCGTATGGCTGCACGGCACCGGGCTAGAATTGCGCTGGCGGCCCTTGGCGCTTTTGCACGCGCGGGTGCGTGTGCTTACCTTCAGCGCCACCGGGCTGGACGTGCTGCGCGCGCCCCTGCCCAGCGCAAGCAAAAGCAGCAGAGGCGGCACAAAATTGCCGCCCTTGCGCGTGGCGCTGGACCATCTGCAAATCGGCACGCTCACCCTCGGGCCATCACTCGCCGGGCAGGCCCTGGCGCTGCATGTGCAAGGCTCGGGCTACCTCAACGCGGCGGATAACGCCGGGCTGACACTAAACGCCACCACGCCGGGCGGCGCCTCAATCTACAGCATAAACGCCGCCATGGCCCCCAAAACCGTGGATTTAACCCTGCACCTGGCCGAGCCGCCGGGCGGGTTCGTGGGTCATTTCGCCGGGCCGCAGGCACAAGGCCCGCTGCGGGCGGACATCACCCTCTCCGGCCCGCGCGATAACGCCGCGCTGCGTTTCGTCCTGGCGCTGGGCCAGGCGCGGCTGCAAGGCGATGGGCATCTGGGGCTGGAAGCCTCGCACCAATTTGCCGACGTAACCGCAACCGTGCCCGAGCTGGCCCCGTTGGGCGCGCT
>JAKBCX010000125.1 GCA_021807465.1 Pseudomonadota bacterium
GGGCCTTGCGGGCTTCCAGGAAGGCGGATGCGGCGGCGTGGTCGCGCGGGTCGTAATCGGTTTCGTCCAGCTTGCGCAGGCGAAGCAGGGAGCCATCGTGCTGGCGGACCACTTCCACCGCGCCGGGCTGGTAATCGGCGGTGATTTCCTCGCGGCCTGCGATGACATCGAGAAAATTCACGGCCTCGTTGTGTTCGCGCACGTAATCGAAGCTCTTGGTGGAGCCTTGGTGGTTGTTGAAGGTGACGCAGGGGGAAATGACGTCGATAAAGGCGGCGCCCTTATGGGTGAGAGCGGCTTTGATGAGGGGGACGAGCTGGGCCTTGTCGCCCGAGAAGCTGCGCGCGACGAAGCTGGCGCCGAGCTGCAAGGCCATGCCGACGAGGTCTATGGCTTCGTCCTTATTGGTGGCGCCGCCTTTGCTTTTGGCGCCTTTGTCTGACGTGGCGGAGAACTGGCCCTTGGTAAGGCCGTACACGCCGTTATTTTCCACGATATAGGTCATGTTCACGCCGCGCCGCATGGCGTGGGCGAACTGGCCGAGGCCGATGGAGGCGGAATCGCCATCGCCGGAAACGCCAAGATAGATGAGATCGCGATTGGCGAGGCTGGCGCCGGTGAGGACCGAGGGCATGCGGCCATGCACGGCGTTGAAGCCGTGGGAATTGCCAAGGAAATAGGTGGGGGTTTTGGAAGAGCAGCCGATGCCCGAGAGCTTGGCGATGCGGTGCGGGGGGAGGTCCAGCTCGAAACAGGCGCGGACGATGGCGGCGGAGATGGAATCGTGCCCGCAGCCGGCGCAGAGGGTGGAGATGGCGCCTTCGTAATCGCGCCTGGTGTAGCCGAGCGCGTTGCAGGTGAGCGAGGGGTGGTGGAACTTGGGTTTGGGGAGGAAGCTCATAGGGCGCTCCTGAAGAGATTCTGGGCGGCGGGCAGAAAAGCCGCGATTTTTTCGATGATTTTGGTGGCGGTGATGGGCGAGCCGTCGAAATGCACGGCGCGTTTGAGTTTGGCCGGGCTCTCTTCAAGCTCGTTGATGAGCAGGGTGCGGAGCTGGCCGTCGCGGTTCTGCTCCACGACGAAGATTTCGTCATGCGCGGCGATGAAGTTGCGAACGTCATCGTTGAAGGGGAAGGCGCGGACGCGGAGCAGATCGAGATCAATGTTGTGGCGGGCGAGGATTTGCTGCGCCTCGCGCATGGCGGGGCTGGTGGAGCCGTAATAGATGGCGCCGATTTTTGTTGCGGTATCGGCGGATATGAGCTGCGGCGGCGGGACGAGGGTTTCGGCGGTGCGGAATTTTTTCAGCAGGCGCTCCATGTTATCGACATAGGCCGTGCCGGATTCCGTGTATTTGGCGTAACGGTCTTTCGAGGTGCCGCGCGTGAAATAGGCGCCGCGCGTGGGGTGGGTGCCGGGATAGGTGCGGTAGGGGATGCCGTCGCCATCCACATCGAGATAGCGGCCGAAATCCGAGCCTGCTTCCAGCTCGGCTTCGGTCATCACCTTGCCGCGGTCCATGCGGCGCGTGTCATCCCAGGTGAGCGGGCGGCAGAGGCGTTCATTCATGCCGATATCGAGGTCGAGCATGACGAAGATGGGGGTTTGCAGGCGGTCGGCGAGGTCGAAGGCCTGGGCGGAGAAGAGGAAGCTCTCATGCGGGTCTTCGGGGAAGAGCAGCACATGCTTGGTGTCGCCATGCGAGGCATAGGCGGCGGCGAGAATATCGCATTGCTGGGTGCGGGTGGGCATGCCGGTGGAGGGGCCTGCGCGCTGCACGTCGAACAGCACGGCGGGGATTTCGGCGAAATAGGCGAGGCCGAGAAATTCCTGCATCAGCGAGATGCCGGGGCCGGAGGTGGCGGTGAAGGCGCGCGCGCCGTTCCAGCCCGCGCCGATGACCATGCCGATGGAGGCGATTTCGTCCTCGGCCTGGACGATGGCGAAATTATTCTTGCCCGTTTCCTTATCCACCCGGTAGCGGGCGCAATATTTGGTGAAGGCTTCCACCAGCGAGGTGGAGGGGGTGATGGGATACCAGGCGGCGACGGTGGCACCCGCATATACGGCGCCGAGGGCGGCGGCGGTATTGCCGTCTATGGTAATGCGGTCTCCCACCCGGTCTGACCGGCGGATGGTGAGGCCGATGGGGCAGTTGAGGTGGGTGAGCGCGTAGTCGCGGCCCATCTGCAAGGCGTGGAGATTGGGCGGGATGAGTTTTTCCTTGGCGCGGAATTGCTCTTTGATGAGGGTTTCGATGACCTCGATTTCGATATCGAGCAATGCCGCCAGGGCGCCAACGTAGATGATGTTCTTGAAGAGCTGGCGCTGGCGCGGGTCGGCATATTCGCGGTTGCAAAGCTCGGTGAGCGGCATGCCGATGATGTTAATGTCATCGCGGAACTTGCCTTGCGGGATGGCGCGGGTGGAATCGTAGAAGAGATAGCCGCCGGGGACGATGGAGGCTATGTCCTGGTCCCAGGTTTGGGGGTTCATCGCCACCATTAAATCGGTGCCGTCGCGTGCGCCTAAATGGCCTGCTTCCGACACGCGGATTTCATACCATGTGGGCAGGCCCTGGATGTTGCTGGGGAAGATGTTGCGCGTGGCGACGGGTACGCCCATGCGGATGATGGATTTGCCGAACAACTGATTGGCGCTGGCCGAGCCGGAGCCGTTGACGTTGGCGAATTTGATGACGAAGTCGTTGATGGCGGTGATGGCTTCCGCCTCTTGTTTTACGATTTGCAGCATGATGCCCCCGCTTTGGCGGTGGTGAGGAGAAAACGTTGCATGTCCCAGGCGCCGGTTGGGCAGCGCTCGGCGCACATGCCGCAATGCAGGCACACATCTTCGTCTTTGACCATGACGCGGCCGGTATGCAGCGGGCCGGAGACGTAGAGGTCTTGGGTGAGGTTTTGCGCGGGCGCGCTGAGGCGGGTGCGCAGGTCGGGTTCCTCGCCGTTCTCGACGAAGCTGATGCAATCCGTGGGGCAGATATCGGTGCAGCCGTCGCATTCGATGCAGAGCTTGTCTGAGAAGACGGTTTGCACGTCGCAATTCAGGCAGCGTTCGGCCTCGGCCAAAGCGAGGGCGGGGTCGAAGCCCAGCTCGACCTCGGCCTTGATGTTGTTAAGGGTTATGGATTTCTCGGCATGGGGCACGGGGATGCGGCGGTCATCGGAAATCTCGTTGCCGTAGCTCCATTCATGAATGCCCATTTTCTGGCTGGTGAGGGTGACATCCGGCGGCGGCCGGTCGCGCAAGATGTCTTTGCCGTTGCAGAGAAGGTCGATGGAGATGGCGGCCTGGTGGCCATGGGCGACGGCCCAGATGATGTTCTTGGGGCCGAAAGCGGCATCGCCGCCGAAGAAAACGCGCGGATGGGTGGAGCGGAAGCTGGTTTCGTCCACCAACGGCATGCCCCATTTGTCGAACTCGAGGCCGGTATCGCGCTCGATCCAGGGGAAGGCGTTTTCCTGGCCGACGGCGATGAGGACATCATCGCAGGGTATATGCACATCCGGCTCGCCCGCGGGGATGAGGCTGCGGCGGCCTTTGGCGTCGTACTCGGCTTTTACCTTTTCGAAGACCATGCCGGTGAGTTTGCCGTTTTCGTGAGTGAATGCCTTGGGCACGAGGAAATTGAGGATGGGAATATCCTCGTGCATCGCATCTTCTTTTTCCCAAGGGCTGGCTTTCATCTCCTGGAAGCCGGAGCGGACCACCACTTTTACGTCTTCGCCGCCCAGGCGGCGGGCGGAGCGGCAGCAATCCATGGCCGTGTTGCCGCCGCCGAGCACGATGACGCGCTTGCCGATGGAGGAGACGTGGCCGAAGGAGATGGAGGAGAGCCAGTCTATGCCAAGATGGATGTTGGCGGCGGCCTCCTGGCGGCCGGGAATTTCGAGGTCGCGCCCGCGCGGGGCGCCGGTGCCGATGAACACGGCATCAAAGCCATCATCCAGCACGGATTTGAGGCTGTTCACCCGCGCGCCGTAGCGGCGGATGATGCCGAGATTTTCGATATAGGCACATTCCTCGTCCAGCACGCTGTCCGGCAGGCGGAATTTGGGGATTTGCGTGCGCATCATGCCGCCGCCGGCGGCGTTATCGTCGAACAGGGTGATGTCGTAGCCCAGCGGAGCGAGATCGCGCGCCACGGTGAGCGAGGCGGGGCCGGCGCCGATGAGGGCGATGCGCTTGCCGTTTTTCTGCGCGGCTGGCTTGGGCAGGCGGGTTGTTATGTCGTCTTTATAATCGGCGGCAACGCGCTTTAGGCGGCAGATGGCGACGGGCTGTTCTTCCACGCGGCCGCGGCGGCAGGCGGGTTCGCAAGGGCGGTCGCACACACGGCCGAGAATGCCGGGGAAGACGTTGGACTGCCAGTTGAGCATATAGGCGTCGGTATAACGCCCGGCGGCGATGAGGCGGATATATTCGGGGACCGGCGTGTGGGCCGGGCAGGCATATTGGCAATCGACGACTTTATGGAAAAAGCCGGGGTCGCTGATGTTGGTTGGCTGCAAGCCATAGTCCTCCGTGCAGCCCGTCAAGCGGGCTGGAACGGCGGCTCCTGCGGTGCATGCATTTGCCTGTATTCAAGCTGCTAGCGGGGTGTTCTATTTATTGCAGCCCGGACGGCGGCTGCGAGGAAAAACATAGGCGCAAAAGCCGTGACCGGGCAATGGGCGGAACGAAGGCGCGAAAAGCGCCGCAGCCAGGAGGATTGCTGGGGTTTTCAAGGTTTGATTACCGTGGCGCGGGTACCTATATGCTTAAGACAATGCAGATTTGACGGTAAGGAAGGCATGAGGTGACTGAGAGGGGGGAGCAGGAGCGATTAATGACTGCCCCGACATGCCGCGTGACGGATTGCGGCAGCTTGCCGTTTCTTATCAAGCGCGACGGAACTTGGTTGTATAAGGGCAGCCCGATTACCCGTAAGCCCATGGTATGCTTGTTCTCCACCATTTTGCAGCGTGATGTGGAGGGGCGTTATTGGCTGGAGACACCCGCTGAACGCGGCACGATAGAGGTGGAGGACGCGCCCTTCGTGGCTGTGGAGCTGGATTGGAAGGGCCAGGGCAAGGAGCAGGTTTTGTGTTTCCGCACTAATGTGGACCAATGCGTGGTGGCGGGGCCGGAACACCCGATCCGCGTGGCGCATGATTTGCTGAGTTGCGAGCCGACGCCTTATCTTCGTGTGCGTGATGGCAAAGGCAGATACCCGATTGAGGCGCGGATTAGCCGCGCGACCTATTACGAGCTGGTGGCGCTGGCCGAGCCGGGCTTTGTGCGCGGGCGCAAGGTGCTGGGCGTGTGGAGCGACGGGGCGTTTTTCTCGCTGGGTGATTTGCCCGCGGGGTGTTGCGATTAACAGCAAAGGCGGGGCGGCATGAACGCGGAGGAGTTGCGCGCGCGGCTGCGCGTGGATGGGCCACGCCAGGAATTGCCGCTGGCGGGCAACCGCGCGGCGGCCGTGCTGGTGGCGCTGGAGCCTGGGCGCGGCGTGTGGCTGACCCGGCGCAGTACCAGAATGGTGAACCATGCCGGGCAGGTGGCGTTTCCGGGGGGGAAGCTGGACCCTGAGGATGCCTCGGCGGAGGCGGCGGCGTTGCGCGAGGCATGGGAGGAAATAGGGCTTGACCCGGATGCCGTGGAAATTTT
>JAKBCX010000126.1 GCA_021807465.1 Pseudomonadota bacterium
CGAATCGCCACCATGACCGAGGCCGAGCTGGATGAGCTGGAAGAGGTGATGGAATTCCCGGATGCCGAGCTGGCCGACTGGCTGACCGGCCGCAAGCCCATCCCCGCCCATGCCGACAGCCCCATGCTCCGCCGCATACGCGAGGCGGCGCTGAACCGCACATGATCCCGGTTTACGGCGCCCCGGAGGGGGTAGATGCGCTGGTGCTGGTGCGCCGCGTGGGTGAGCATGACGGGCCGGTGCTGCACATTGCCCGCGATGATACGCGCTTGGCCGCCCTGGCCGAGCAGATTGCCTTTTTCGGGCCGGAGATAGAGGTTGTGGCGTTCCCCGCCTGGGACTGCCTGCCTTATGACCGCGTTTCTCCCAATGCCGGGATTATCGCCGACCGCATTGCCGCGCTGAGCCGCCTGCAGGCCTCGCCCGGGGCCAAGCGCATTGTGCTGACCACCGCCAACGCGGCGCTGCAAAAACTGCCGCCGCGCTCCGCCTTGGCCGGGGCAGGCATGCGGCTTGCCAAGGGCGATGCTGTCTCGGTGGCCGATATTGCCGCGTTCCTGGAAGCCGATGGTTACCGCCACACAGGCACGGTGATGGAGGCGGGCGAATTTTCCCGCCGTGGCGGCATTCTGGACGTTTTCCCGGCAGGTGCCGCCGCGCCGGTGCGTATCGACCTGTTCGGCGACGAGATTGAGAGCATCCGCCGTTTCGACCCCGAGACCCAGCGCTCGGGTGAGGACGTGGCGGTGCTGGAATTCGCCCCTGCCTCGGAAGTGCCGTTCGACTCCACCTCCATCGCCCGGTTCCGCACCAACTGGCGCGAGCTGTTCGGGGCGGAATCGGTAAAAGACCCGCTTTACGTCTCCGTGTCCGAGGGGCACCGCCACCCCGGCATCGAGCATTACGGCCCGCTTTTCGCCGAGACCATGGAGAGTATTTTCGATTATCTCCCCGGCGCCTCGGTCAGCCTGGATCACCAGGCCGAGGGCGCCGTAGCGGCGCGGCTGGAGCTGATTGCCGACCATTACGCCGAGCGCCGCACCCCGGCGCGGGCGGGCGAGCCTATCTACCGCCCCATCCCACCCGGCATGTTGTACCTGGACCGCGAGGAGTGGGATGCGGCCTTGGCCAAGGGGCCATGCTTCGAGATCACGCCATTTTCCCGCCCCGATGGCGCCGCTCAGGGCGTGGATATTGGCGGCCGCCCCGGGCCCATCCTCACCGGGCAGCCCATGGCGGCCATGGACGGGTTTGCCGAACTGAAGGGCAAATGGGCGGCTGCAGGCCGTACCGTCATCCTCGCGGCCTGGAGCTTCGGCTCGCGCGAGCGACTGACGCTGATGCTGAAAGAGCATGGGCTACGCGACATACGCCCCATAGCTACGGCTGACGAAGCCCGCGCCCTGCCGCCGGGGGTGGTGGCGCTGGCCGTACTGCCCTTGGAGCGCGGCTTCGTAACCGACCGCCTGGCCGTGGTCTCGGAGCAGGACCTTCTCGGCAGCCGCATCGCCCGCCCGCCCAAGCGCAAGAAGCGCGCCGACCAGTTCATCGCCGATGCTACGGAGATTGAGGAGGGCGACCTGGTGGTTCACCAGGACCACGGCATTGGCCGCTATGCCGGGCTAGAAGCGGTGACGGTGAACGGCGCGGCGCATGACTGCCTGAAGCTGCTTTACGATGGCGGCGACAAGCTGTTCCTGCCGGTCGAGAATATCGACCTGCTCTCACGCTTTGGTAACGAGACCGATGGCGTGGCGCTGGACAAGCTCGGCGGTGCCTCATGGCAGGCGCGCAAGGCCAAGGCCAAGAACCGTATTCAGGACATGGCGGCCGGCCTCATCCGTCTGGCCGCCGAACGGCAGATGCGCGAGGCCCCTCTGCTGACGCCGGAAGACGGGTTATTCGCTGAATTCTGCGCCCGTTTTCCCTATACCGAGACCGAGGACCAGGCGAAGGCCATTGCCGACGTGCTGGAGGATTTCGCAGCGGGCAAGCCCATGGACAGGCTGATTTGCGGCGATGTGGGCTTTGGCAAGACCGAGGTGGCACTGCGCGCGGCCTATGTGGCCGCCATGGCTGGCACACAGGTGGCGGTGGTGGTGCCCACCACGCTCCTCGCCCGCCAGCATTACCGCGCCTTTGCAGCGCGGTTCGAGGGTTTGCCGCTGAAAGTGGCGCAGCTTTCGCGCCTGGTTGCCGCCAAGGATGCAACGAAAGTACGCGACGGCCTGGCCGATGGCAGCATCAACATCGTTATCGGTACCCATGCCCTGATGGCGCAGAGCGTGAAATTCGCCGATCTCGGCCTGCTCATTGTCGATGAAGAGCAGCATTTTGGCGTGAAGCATAAGGAGCGGCTGAAGGAACTGAAAGCCGACGTGCATGTGCTCACCCTCACCGCCACGCCCATTCCGCGCACGTTACAGCTTGCGCTTACCGGTGTGCGCGACCTCTCACTCATCACTACCCCGCCGGTGGACAGGCTGGCCGTTCGCACCTTCATCATGCCGTTTGATTCGCTGGTGATCCGCGAAGCCATCGCGCGTGAGAAATTCCGCGGCGGGCAGATTTTCTGTGTCGTGCCGCGGATTGAAGATTTGGATTCCGTGGCCGCGCGGCTGCGTGAAATCGCACCGGATATACGCACAGTCATCGCGCATGGGCGCCTGGCGCCCTCCGAGCTTGAGCGCGTGATGACGGAATTCGGAGAGGGCCAATACGATATTCTGCTTGCCACCAACATCGTCGAATCCGGGTTGGATATGCCCGCGGTGAACACGCTGATTGTGCACCGGGCCGATATGTTCGGTCTGGCCAGCCTGTACCAGTTGCGCGGGCGTGTGGGGCGCGGCAAGCAGCGCGGCTATGCGTACCTAACCTGGCCGCCGCATCATCGCCTCTCGGCTGCCGCCGAAAAACGCCTGGAGGTGATGCAGACGCTCGACCAGCTTGGCGCGGGTTTCACCCTGGCCAGCCACGACCTTGATTTGCGCGGCGCGGGCAATTTGCTGGGCGACGAGCAATCGGGCCATATCCGCGAGGTGGGCATTGAGCTGTACCAGCAGATGCTGGAGGACGCGGTGAACGAGTTGCGCGCCAGCAACAAGGAAAAAGTGGTGGAGCGTGACTGGACGCCCAACATCAACCTCGGCCTGCCGGTGCTCATCCCAGAAACATACGTCGCGGATCTGCCCGTGCGGCTTGGGCTGTACCGGCGCATCGGCGCGCTGAGCACGGATGCCGAGAGCGAGGCGCTGGCCGCCGAGCTGGCGGACCGCTTTGGCCCGCTACCAAGCGAGGTGGAAAACCTGCTGGAAACCGTGGCACTGAAACGCGCCTGCCGTGCCGCGAATGTCGAGAAGCTGGATGCCGGGCCAAAAGGCATGGTGATTGCCTTCCGCAAGAACGATTTTGCTAATCCTGCTGGGTTGATCCAGTGGATATCCTCCCGCGGCGGCATGGTGAAATTGCGGCCGGACCAAAAGCTGGTGGTAACGCGTGAGATGGATGTTGCGGCGCGGATGAAAATTGCCCGCGACGTGCTGGGCGCCTTGGTGAAGCTCGCCAAGCTGGAAAAGGTAGCGTAACGATGTCCTAAAGGGACCGCCAAAACGCTACCGTACAGCTTACCACGAGCGGAATATGCGGATGGGCCGAACGCTGCTCATAGCGCTCAATATCCCCGGTGGCTCCGGCTTGGCCGATGGAGTTGATGACGCTATACATCGTTCCCGAATCGTTGCCAGCAATGGCCGAGGCGGCGGTTTGCACGTTGTGAGCCTCCACGTCCTTGCAGATATTGGTGCTGCCGCCAGCGACCATTGGTGCCGCAAAAAACACGGCCAAAACGGCGAAAACTGCGCCTAGCAGCGTGGTGCTCAGGGTATTCATGCTCTGCTTCCTCCAGTTGTTGGCGCAATATGCTTGCCTCAGAGCTGGGGGCGGATTGGCGTATGCGCAAATGAATCCATTGCCAGATCATCTATGGCAATAATATCAGCGCACTCCCATTTTGGAAAATAGATTCAACACCGCAACACCTAAAATAATGAGTCCGATTCCAAATAATCCGGCCGTGTCCACCGGCTGGCGGTAATAAAAACACCCTACCCCGGCGATGATAATGATGCCGAAACCGCACCAGAGCGCATAAACATAGCCAAGCGGCAGCACCCGCACCACCAGAGAGAGCGCGTAGAAGCTGATACCATAACCGGCAAGCACGATGAGCGAGGGCAGGGGGCGGGTAAAGCTATCGCAAGCCTTGAGCGCCGAGGTGGCGCTTACCTCGGCGAGGATGGCCAGAAAAAGATAGAAATACGCCATCAGAAATCGGTGCAGCGCCCGTTTTTCTCCCAATCACCATAACGTGTTGGCTCCGGCCCCGCGGGTCCGCCAATTTCTTTCGGCATTTTCGGCGGCTCCGGCTTCTTTTCCGGTTCCGGCTTTTCCGTCTTGGCCTCGTCCATTATCAATCTCCTAAGGCGAACCGCCCGTGGCCTGGGCGATACGCTGTTCATCCAAGGGCCTCCAGCTTGCGCCCGCGGGCGCGTGGGCCAGCGATTGCCGGAACAGGGCAAGGGCCTCGGGCGTGATGGTCCCAGCCTGTTCGGATAGCGCCTCCGCCAGATAAGCCTGCCCCTGGCTGGCATCAACCGAATTTGGGTCAACGCTGGCCAGATGTGCGCGCAATAGGGTAATAAGCTGGGTCAACCGGGTTTGCACCGCCTTTTCCTGTGTCATCCATTGGGCATGCGGTTCGGAAGGCACGTTATATGTTTTGCCCGGCAGATACAGGGCAAAGGCCGCGACCGGCAGAGCGATGATGGTGGCGATGAGCAGCGGCCGGGCATCGCCCCCCATATCCGGCATGGCACTGGAATCGGCGGCCAGCAGCCGGCGTTCCACCTCTAGCCTGGCGGCCTTGTATTCGGCCTCGCCAATGCGCCCATCCTCGCGGTCGCGCGCCAGCTCGGTAAGCTGGGCACGGTGCAGGGCCAAAGCGGCCTCGCGCCGGTTGCGTAAGGTACGTGGGCGGCGCAAGGCAAATAAAAGCGGCGCGGTAAGCAGCAGCACCACGCCCAGCATGATAAGCAGGATCATTCTCGTAACAACTCTTCCAGCCGCGCGGCTTCTGCCTCGTCCAGCGGTTTAGGGGCATTGCCGCCACGCCGCCGCCCGAACCAGAAGATGGCCAGCCCCATGGCCAGCGCCAGCACTGGCATGGCGTAGAGCAGCCAGGTAAGCGGCGAAAATGGCGGTTTAAGCAGCACGAAAATACCGTAACGCTGCACCATATAATTCAGAATCTGCTTGTCCGGCACACCTTGCTTTACCTGTGCGCGAATAATCCCGCGCAACTGCCCGGCCAGCTTGGCGTTCGACTGCTCGATGCTCTCATTCTGGCACACTAGGCAGCGCAACTGGCTGCCGATGGCTTCCGCGCGCTTTTCCTGCGGGGCGGTCAGCGTCACGCCGTCGCGCGTTACCACGGTCTGGGCCAGAGCGAAGGCGGGGAGTAGGAACAGGAGCAGGAGAAGCCGCTTCAAGAATAGCGCTCCAGCAGCGGGTTGAGCGTGCTCTTTACAATTTCCGGCGTCAGTGCCCCGGCATAGCGCCAGCGCACGATGCCGGATTTATCGATGAAATATGTCTCCGGCACGCCATAC